>NZ_JAGWDG010000006.1:0-211961 GCF_020658095.1 Clostridioides sp. ZZV14-6009 | reverse complement strand
ACATATTCTATATATATAGTATAACAAAATTTTACAAATTTTAAAGTAAATATAAACTATCCATTTTACAAGAAATGGAAACTTTTGGAATGTGTTTATTTGCTAGTGGTTTATAATCAAATAGAGGTGCTTTAATGGGAGGAAATTTTTATGAGGAAATTACAAAAAAAATTAATGGTTTTTTTATTTATTTGTATAATTTTACAAGTTAAATATACAACACCAGTTTATTCTTTACATAAGCTTTATAAAAATAACTCCATAAATAACTTTGAATTCAACTTATTTAATAAACAATTTATTAGCTACTATGCATTGCAGATAATATTTACTATGACGATAATATGTCTAGTACTTATTTTTTATATAGTATATGATAAATTAAGTTTAAGAGTTAAATTACAAAATATCGTGTATACAGATGGTCTTACAGGAGCAAGTACTATGGATAAATTTGTAATTGATGCTAAAAAAATATTAAGCAAAAACACTCAAGAGAAATATGCGTTATTATATATAGATATTGATAAATTTAAGTATATAAATGATTTGTTCGGATATGAAGTGGGAAATAAAATTTTATGTAGTTTAACAAATATTATTAAACATAATATATTTGAAGAAGAAATATTTGCAAGGATATCTGCTGATAATTTCACAATAATTATGAAATATAAAGAAGAAGAAGATATAATAAATAGATTAGAATGTATATTTAAAGAATTGGATTTATTTAATAATAATCAGGAAGAAAAATATAAATTGGTTTTAAGCTGTGGAATATACTTTATACTTCCAGAAGATAAAGATATCAACCCAATAATAGATAGAGCTAATATACCTCATAAAATGGCAAAAGGAGGACATAAAAGTTCATATGCATTTTATGACAACAAGATTCATGATCAAGAAATAAAAGAAAAAGAGATGGAAAATACAATGTTCTCAAGCTTAGAAAATAAAGAGTTCATAGTATATTTGCAACCTAAAATAGAACTAAATACAGGAGAAATACAAGGTTCGGAAGCACTTGTACGATGGAAAAATCGTGATAAGGGATTAATTCCTCCAAGTGAGTTTATACCATTTTTTGAGAAAAATGGTTTTATAATAAATTTAGATTTATATGTACTAGAAGAAGTTTGTATACAGCTTAGAAAATGGATTGATGCAGGTATAAACCCAGTAACTATTTCAGTTAATGTCTCAAGAATCCATTTATATTGCAATAATTTTATAGAAACCTATAAAAATATAATTGATAAGTACAATATACCTGCAAAATATATAGAACTTGAATTAACTGAGAGTATTATATTTGATAATTTTGATATTTTAATTGATATAATGAATAATTTAAAAGAGATAGGCTTTTTAATATCTATGGATGATTTTGGTTCAGGGTATTCATCATTAAATATGTTAAAAGAAATTCCTATGGATATCTTAAAACTTGACCAAAAATTTATCATGGAAACATATAATAGTAAGAGAAGTAAAATAATTGTTACTAAAGTTGTAGAGATGGCAAAGGAATTGGGGATGAAAGTAATATCTGAAGGTGTAGAGACAGAAGCACAGTTTAAACTTTTGAAGGAAGTCAAATGTGATATGGCACAAGGATATCTATTTGGAAAACCAATGCCAATTGAAGAATTTGAAAAATTGATTGCATACACTTCAGCAAAAGAATAATCAATTTACTTTATAAAAAATAAATAAGTTATATTAAAAATGAACTCTAATCTAGTGTTCATTTTTTATGTGGATTTTTATACATCTATTTATTAAAATATGTAAACATTAACAAATATAAATATAGTCTTACCTCATATAGATTAACTAAAACACTAGAATGTAGTATCTATTGGTGGCATCTATTGAAATTACATTTCAGTATTTATTTTGCAGTAATGATTGTATAATTCCTGAACTTTTGATTTTATCAATGTTTTAAGCTCAATTGGTTCTAGTACTGTGGCCTCTTTTCCAAATGACAAGAAATATTCAGCTACCCAGTTTAGTGTTGTTTTTGAGATATACATATCTATGTAGCCACCATTAGGAAAAATAGTCAATCCTTTTGCTAATAGAAATTCTGTCTCACAGCGTTTTACTCCTATATCTGTTAGTTGAATTTTAATATGATAATCTTTAGCAACTTCTAAATTTTCAAGATATTCATGTATTGAATTTGGAATACTGTATTTTGAACTTGTTATATTTTCTATATTTACAATCTTTTCAATTCTGTCTACACGAAATTCACGGATAGATTTTGACTTTAAGCAATACGCTGGACAGTACCAAAGACCATTCATTGCATATAAACCAACAGGGATAATAGTTCGGATACTTTGGTTTTTATTTGATGAATATTGAACTGTAAGAGCAGAATTATTTGTAATTATGTTAAATAGTTCTTTCAACAAAGGAGAAGAGCAATGTCTATCTGGTGTCCAGAATACAATTTTATTTTGTATTTGAGTAATATTATGCTGTACATCTGCTGGTAGACAATTTAAAAACTTCTTTAATACAGAGACTCTCTCTTGTTCAAATGGCAAATCACTATAAAAAGCTAATGATTGATAGGCAAAAAATATTGCTTTTGCTTCACTTTCTGAAAAGGTAATTGGTGGTAGTATACGTTCTTTTAACATATGATAACCACCTGTTGCCCCTGTTTCTGAATATAGAGGGAATCCCATGCTTTCTAAAGCTTGTAAATCCCTAAGTATCGTTCGTTTTGATACACAAAATTCTTCAGACAATTCTCTCAAGGTAAAATTTCTTTTTGCATTTATAGTTATTATCAATTCAATTAAGCGCTCAGCCTTTGACATTTTTCTACTCCTTTTTTTATAATAGTGACAATTATTGTCACCATTATATGATAGGATATTATCGTGTTGAAAGCAATATAAATATTATAGAAAGGATGGATATTTAATATGAAAGTTGATGATATATTCAATTACTGTGTATCAAATTTAGATGATGTTGTTTTAACAGACAATTGGGGGGAAAGAGGTATATTTTATAATCCTAATGGTATTTTAAAGAAAGGAGTATATGTTCTTACTATCAAAGAAAAAGATGGTGAAAATGACAAAAGTTCATCACTCAACCGAAGTAATGTTTATCGTGTGAATGTATGCTTGAAAAAGGAAACATTTATTAAAATGTTCGATTATATTCCAAAGCGTCCAGAGGCTGGGCAAATTGTGAAAATGGACTTTGATTTTAAAAAAATGGATACAATTATGCCTCATCCTGTTTACGCATGGATGGGATGGGTATGTGTCTTAAATCCTTCAGAAAAAACATTTAAAGAATTAAAAGTAATGATACAAGAGTCATACGATTTTGCTAAGGAAAAATTTGCTAAAAGGATAAAAAAGTAATAGCATGTGAACATAATTATAATAAAGGCTACCAAGACCTGAAAATACAATTCTATTTTTTCACTTCATATATTCTTATAGATTCACATAAAATTTGGTAGCCTTGAATGAAAATCTCTAAACCAGACAAGAGAAAAATAAATACCAAATGAAATATCAAAAACATAGTGATTAAGGAAATTTCTTGTATTATACCTATTCAGACCTGAAGATTTTGAGATTTAATAATAGGTTTTAAAATGCTATTTTTTATAAAAACTATATTTAAATGAAAAAGCTTGTAGATATTTATAATTTTATCTAAAAATAGTTGACATATGAGCTGTGTTATTATATTATTGTATTAGGTTATTAATACAATAATATAATAACACAATAAGGAGGCATGAATATGGAATGGGAACTTGATAATAACAAACCTATATATATACAATTAGTAGAACATCTAAAGTTAAAAATAGTTTCAGGGGAAATAAAAATAGGTTCTAAATTAGAAACAGTAAGAGCACTTGCAGAGGATGCTGAAGTTAATCCAAATACAATGCAAAAAGCTTTAACAGAACTAGAAAGACAAGGATTAGTTTATAGCCAAAGAACAAAAGGAAGATTTGTAACAGATGATAAGGAAAAAATAAAAGCTATGAAAGAGGAAATAGCCAATGTTGAAATAAATACGTTAAAAGAAACTTTAGTAAAACTTGGATATGACAAAGATGAAATGTTAAAACTTATAACAGAAAATTTGAAAGGGGAATTATAAAATGGATAAAAATATAAATAATGTTTCTCAAAATGACATAGTTGAATTTAAAGGTGTAAATAAAAGCTATGGAACTAAAAAAGTTTTAAAGAATGTTGAATTGAATATACCAAAAGGAAAAATAGTTGGCTTGTTAGGTCCTAATGGAAGTGGTAAAAGTACAATGATTAAATTGATGAATGGATTGTTACAACCTGATGATGGTGAAATTATGATAAATGGAATGAAGCCATCTATAGAAACAAAAAAAATAGTATCATACTTACCAGAGAGAACTTATTTAAACGACTGGATGAAGGTATCAGACTTACTTAAATTTTTCTATGATTTTTATAGTGATTTTGATGTTAGAAGAGCAAATGAAATGATTAAGAGTTTAGATATTGATGTAAATGAAAAATTAAAAACAATGTCTAAAGGAACTAAAGAAAAAGTACAACTTATTCTAGTCATGTCAAGAAAAGCAAATATATACATTTTAGATGAACCTATTGGAGGTGTTGACCCAGCTGCAAGGTCATATATACTTAAGACTATACTAAAAAACTATTCTGAGGATAGTACTTTGTTGATTGCAACTCATTTAATAAGTGAGATAGAGAATATATGTGATGAAGTAATATTTATATCTAAAGGTGAGATAGTATTACAAGGAGATGTTGAAGCAATAAGAGAGGAAAAAGGTAAATCTATAGATGCATTATTTAGGGAGGAATTCAAATGTTAGGAAAACTATTAAAATATGAGTTAAAGGCAAGTGGAAGAACGTTTATACCATTATATATAGCTATAATAGTAGTGGCTATATTAAATGGAATATTTATGAAGATTGATATATTTCAAATACAAGGAATAGGAATACTTGTTCTTACAAGTCTTTTTATGGCACTAGGTGTTTTAACTATTGTAGTTACAATTCAAAGATTTAGAAAAAATCTTTTGGGAGATGAAGGATATTTAATGTTTACTCTTCCTGTTAGTACTAGTTCGCTTATATTATCCAAATGTATAACAGCACTTATATATGCGGTACTTAGTTTTATAGTTGCAGTAGTTACATTTTCAGTACTAATGTTTTTTAGTGCTTCTGGAATTGAATTTGCTGAGATTTTAGATTTTTTTAATAATGTTTTTAAATTGGGATTTGAAAACTTTTTAGATATTTTCTTGTTATTATTAACAATGCTTATTTCATATACTTCATTCATTTTATTGCTATACACAGCAATTTCAATGGGGCAATTACCAAGATTTAATAAACATAGAAATGTATCCGCATTTGTTTCTTTTATAATTATAAATATGATAATATCAACTGTTGGTAATACAATTGAAAGATTTTTACCAAGAGAAAATACTAATATGATTTATCATTTATATCAAAGCTCTCATTTTATGTTTGCTATACTTGGTAGTATTATACTTTTAGTAATATTATTTATTGCTACAAAATATATACTAGATAGAAATTTAAATTTAGAATAGATATTTTTATAAAGAGCCATCTTTTAGAGTTACCCTAAAAGATGGCTCTTGTTTACTTTAATAAGTAACCAATTGAGTATTATGTAAACAGAAATAAATTCTTATATATGGTTAAATGTGTATGTGTATTATATAATAGAAATGAATGCTAAAAATTTTGATAAATAATTACAAAATTATTATAAGCAAATACTGCAAATAGAAAGTCTACAAACAGAGTAATAAAAGCTAAAACTACATGGATTTGAGGGAGAAAATATGAAAAGTTATACAAAGACTAAATGGAGTGTTTGGGGCATAATTACATTTTCATTTATTTTAGTCTTATTTTTAAGGATGTCAACTGCTGTTGTCTCAGATAATTTAGCAAAAGAGTTAGGATTTAATTCTATACAAATATCAAATATAGCATCATTTTGCCTTTACTCATATGCACTTATGCAAATACCAGCAGGTATATTAATTGATAAATATGGAGCAAGAAAGATTAGTAGTATTGGAATAATAACAGCGAGTGTAGGTTCTATATTATTTGGATTAATACAAAATATAGAATTAGCATATATTTCTCGTATAATTGTAGGAGCAGGAACCTCAGTAATACTACTTTGTATCTTAAAAATTCAAGGTAGATGGTTTGATAAATCAGAGTTTGCTTCTGCAACAGCTAAGTTCTCATTTGTTGGAAATGTGGGAGGAGTTCTTGCTACTTTTCCGCTAGTATTTTTATCTGAATTTATTGGTTGGAGAAATTCATTTTTATTAATAGGTATAATAGGTATTTTAATTGGATGTTGTATGTATATTATTGTTAGAGATACACCAAGAGAATATGGATTTAATGTAAATGTTGATATTTATGAAGAATCAGAAAAAATTAGTATTATTGAAGGGATTAAGTCTGTTATAGTCAATAAGTCAACATGGTATAATTCAATAATAATGTTTTCTTTTGTAGGTTTAACAAGTGCATTTACAAGTCTTTGGGGAGTAAGATACATAATGGACGTTTATGGAGTTAGCAAGAGTTTTTCTGCATTTATAGTATCATTTTTTACATATGGATTTATATTTGGTTCAATAATTATGGATTTTGTGTTTGCAAAAATAAAGTCTAGCAAGTTTAACATAATAAAGTATGGTGCAATGATAGACTTATTTATATGGATAATAATTGTAATTGTTTTCAAAGTAAAACCACCAATAATGTTTTTACCAGTAGCATTTTTTATAATGGGGTGTATAGTCATGTCACATTTACAAGTATTTAATGATGCTAAATATAAGAATAAAGAGATTTATTCTGGATTAGCAACTAGTGTTATTAATACTTTTGAATTTATAGGAAGTGGTATTATTAATTTAATCATAGCTATATCTTTACAAATAAATTTCTACAATACAGTTGATGGATACAAAAGAGGATTTATTGTATTTATAGTATTAAGTATTATAACTATAATAGCATCTCATATTGGTGTAAAAAATGATGATTTTAAAACTAAGTAGCATTTTCGGAGTGACTTAGCATAAAGTTCTGTAAATAATAGAGGGTTTGGATTTAGAAAAAAGAGCTAACTGGAATATAAATCTTGTTTACTATGATTAAATGATATTGTATCATATTAAATAGAAAAATAAGAACTTTAAACTATAATATTGGTTCTAAAATATAAAGTAAGGAGTTTTTTCTATGGATACAACAAAAATAGATGATATAAGTAAGTTAGATTTAAATAATCTAGATATTAATAAAATGGACATGGGCGGTTTGATGGAAAGCCTTTTGGAATGGGCAACTACAAGTGGAGTAAAACTTATAATAGGTCTACTTATACTTTCCATTGGATTTAAAATAATAAAAAAAATTGTAAACCATGTCATGACAGTTCTTGGTAAAAGAGATGTTGATTTAACGTTAAGAAAGTTTTTGAAATCTCTTCTTTTAAGTGTACTTAAAGTTGCTGTTATAATAGTTGTTCTTGAATACTGGGGTATGAGTTTATCTAGTTTTGCTGCTGTAATAGCTTCAGCAGGGGTAGCGATAGGTTTGGCACTGCAAGGTAGTTTATCAAATTTTGCTGGAGGATTTATTATACTTCTGATTAGACCATTTAAAGTAGGAGATTACATAGAAGCAGCAGGTCATGGAGGAACAGTTGAGCAAATAGGTCTTTTTTATACACAATTAGCTACTCCAGATAATAAACAGATACTTATACCAAATGGTTCTGTATCAAATGATAGTTTGATAAATTATTCTGCAAAAAATACTAGAAGGGTTGATTTGGTTTTTAGTGTAGGATATGAAGATGATATATTACATGTTAGAAGAGTCTTAAAAGAAATTGTAAACAAACATAAATTAATAATAAATGAACCAGAACCATTTATAGGAATAGTTGAACATGGAGATAATGCAATTAAATTTGCAATTAGGGCTTGGTGTAAGACAGAAGACTATTGGACAATTTACCTGGATTTATTAGAAGAGGTTAAAGTTAGATTTGATGAAGAAGGAATTACAATACCATATCCTAAAATGGATTTAACAGTCAGAGAACTAAATAAAATTTAAGTTTTTAATTATATAAAAGGGATGCTTTAAATAGCATCCCTTTCAGTTGTATTTACTTTATGTAGATTTTTTATATTTATGTTTAATTAATAATGATTTTTACTATCTTATAGATTTAAATTTTAAAATTCTGGTATAATAAATTATATTATATAGATTTTAAAAATATTTCATCTTTGAGCGATATATTCAACATTTCTATTCTTAAGAATAATTATGATTTATAAACAGGTATTATATTAGAACTTTAAAAATTTATACTCATATCTTATTATTTAGGTTAATTTTCATATAAGTAATATTAAAATAGATTTTTAGCTTCTTAAGTATAGATTGTAAAGCCTTGAAACTATTAAAATAAAGTAAGAAGTATCTGCAATATAAAAGGGTAAATAAAGGATTTAAAGGGTATAATATAGAATAAATTAATTATTTAAGGAGGATTTTTATGTGTAAAAAACTATATTTATTAGTAGCAAGTATACTTATTGCAGGTTTATTAACTGCATGTAGTGGAAATTCAAATTCAGGACAAGCGCCTCAAAATGGTGACACAAAAAAAGAAGCAAATGCATCAAATAGTGATTTAAAAGATGGCAAAATTGATGAAAGTTTAATGGAGCAAGACTTCAAAGTACCTTACACAGATGCAATAAATATATTTAAAGACAAATATAAGGATGCTGATATAGTAGATTTAAGTCTTGAAAGTGATTTAAATAAATATGTTTATACTGTTGAAGGTGTAGATGATAACAATGAGTATAAGATGAAAATAGATGCTAATACAAAGGATGTATTACAAGATAAAACTGAAAAATTGGATTCAGAAGATTTAAATGGTAAAGCTAGAGAAGAAAAATTAGATTTAAATGATATAATAACACCTCAAAAAGCTATGGAAATTGCATTAAAAGAACAAGATGGAATAGTAAAAGAATGGAGTTTAGATAAAGATTTAGATGCTACTTTTTATAAAATAAGAATAGATAAAGAAAAAAATGAATATGACATAAAGGTAGATTCTAAAAAAGGAACTATACTGGAGGTAGAAAAAGAAGATTAAAAGTTTTAAGTTGCTTTTAAAATAAATTCTTTTTTAAATAAAATTTGTTTAAAATATAACAAATAGGGTATAAAAAGGTTAAATAATTATTTTAGGAGGAGTACGGTATGTCATTAAAATCACTGAAAATAAAAGAAAATTTATATTGGGTAGGTTCGCTCGACCCTGATTTAAGAGTATTTGACATAATTATGTATACACCTTATGGAACAACTTATAATTCATATGTTTTAAAAGGAACAGAAAAAACAGTTTTATTTGAGACAGTGAAGGATAAACATTTTGACAAATATATTGAAAGATTAAATGATTTAAATATAGATTTTGAAAAAATTGACTATATTGTGGTAAGTCATACTGAACCAGACCATGCAGGAAGCGTTGAAAAACTTTTAGATTTAGCAAAAAATGCAAAAGTAGTAGCTTCAGAAACTGCCATTAAGTATCTAAAGGAAATCGTAAACAAAGATTTTGAATATATTGCAGTTGCAGATGGAGATGTGCTATCAATAGGTGATAAAACTTTAGAATTCTTCTCTGTACCTATGCTTCATTGGCCAGATACTATATACACATATATAAAAGAGGATAAAACCCTTGTAACATGTGATTCATTTGGAAGTCATTATAGTAATGATAAGATAGTAAACACTCTTAATGAAGATGAAGAAAAGGATTACTTAGATGCTTTAAGATATTATTATGATTGTATAATGGGACCATTTAAACCATCTATGGTAACTGCTATAGAAAAGATAAAAGATTTAGATATAGACACAGTGTGTCCAGGTCATGGACCAGTATTGACTGAAAATCCTAGAAAAATTATAGACCTTTATTATAATTGGAGTGTAAATGAACAAGTAAAATTAGAAAAAGAAGTTACAATTTGTTATGTTTCTGCACATGGATATACAAAAATCATGGCAGAAGCTATAAAATCATATATTGAAAAAAATAGCAATTATAAAGTGAATTTATTTGATGTAATAGAACATAAGCAAGAAGAAATTCTAGCTAAAATAGCAGTATCACAAGGTGTATTATTTGGAACACCAACAATATTAGGAGATGCGTTAAAACCTATATGGGATATATTAGTATCTTTAAATCCAGTTCTTCATGGTGGAAAAGTTGCATCAGTATTTGGTTCATATGGATGGAGTGGAGAAGGTATAGAAAATGCTATGGAGAGAATCAATCAGCTTAGAATGACAACAGTGAAACCATTTGCTGTTAACTTTAAACCATCAGGAGAAGAAGTTGACAAATTATATGCTTATACAGGAAAATTCTTAGATAAGTTAAACTCTACTTTTGGAAGTAAAAAGAAAACTAAAAAGTTTAAATGTGTAATTTGTAACGAAGTATTTGAAGGAGATAGTGCTCCTAGTATATGCCCTGTATGTGGAGCCAAAGAGGACCAATTTATAGAAGTTGAAGAAGATGAGGTTACTTTTAGAAAAGATACTGATGAATATTTTGTTATAGTAGGAAATGGTGCAGCTGGTTTCTATGCAGCAGATGCTATAAGAAAAAGAAATAAGACTTGTAAGATAACTATGATTTCTAATGAGGAGGAGTTAACTTACTACAGACCTGCACTTTCTGATGGTATAAATGAAGAACTTAATTCTGATTTCTATATGGAAGATAAAGCTTGGTATGACGAAAACAATATAGTAGTAATATTAGGAACAAATGTAGATAAATTAGATGAAGCAAATAAAACTATTGTAGTAAATGATGGTGCTATTAAATTTGATAAGCTTGTAATAGCTACAGGAAGTAGAAACTTCATACCACCAATTAAAGGTCATGATTTAGAAAATGTATTTACACTTAGAAATATAAAAGACTTATATAATGTAAAAGAAGCATTAGAGAAGTCTAAGAAAGTTGTAGTAATTGGTGGAGGACTATTAGGTCTTGAAGCAGCATGGGAATTCAAATTAAAAGGCTTAGAAGTAGTAGTAGTTGAAGCAATGGATGGTATATTATCAAAACAACTTGATAAAGAAGGAAGTAAAATACTAGAACAATGTGTAAGGGATACAGGCATAGATGTAAGATTAGGTGTGGCAGTTGATGGTATTGATGGTGATGGAAAGGCTCAAAAAGTTGTATTTAAAGATGGCAATAGTGTTGACTGTGATATGGTAGTCTTTTCGATTGGAGTGAGAGCAAATACTCAAATGGTTCAAGATACATCTGTAAAAATTGATAGAGGTATTGTTGTAGATAATACATTACAGACAACTGTTAAAGATATATATGCTTGTGGAGATGTTGCACAAGTAGGAAATACTAGTCTAGCAATATGGCCATCTTCAGTAGAAATGGGAAAAATAGCAGGAGCAAATGCAAGTGGAGATAGTTTGAAATTTGAAAGTGATGTATATCCAGTTTCATTAGATGCAATGAATGTTAAAGTATTTAGTATTGGTAATATACAAGATTTTGATAAAGAAATTTCATCAAAAGATGAAGGTAAAAGAGTATATAAAAAGTTATTTATGAAAGATGGTTCATTAGTAGGAGCTATACTTATAAATGATTTAAGTTGTACTGTTAAATTGATAAGATTGATATCTGAAAAAGGGGACTTTGAAGATATTATGAAGTCAGATATACTATAGTTTAAATATATCCAGATAAAAAGAAAAAGTCTTGAAATATGATAGATTCATATTTTAAGACTTTTTTGTTATAATATATAATAAAATAAATATACCTTAACTGTAAATTTACATAAATTATTTACTTTTGAATATTAGATTCCTTTTTGAAATTGGTATGTAATAGTAATATAGAGTATATAATAATAGTTAAAGTTAAAAAAAGGGGAAAAGCAATATGCAGTATATACAAGAATTACTTGATTTAACTCAAAACTATTGGGTGTTAGCCACAATAATTGGTTTATTAAGTGCATTTATAGAAAGCTTTATACCAGCCTTACCACTTGTGGCGATAGTTACAGCAAATGCTGCGATACAAGGGTTATTACTTGGGTGTTTGTTATCATGGATTGGCTCAGGGCTTGGGACAACCTCATTATTTTTATTAATAAGTAGATTTACTGATAGTAGACTTTTTAATAAGTTGAGAAATAGTAAAACTGAAAGAGCAATAAGTTGGATGGACAAACAGGGATTTAAACTGCTATTTATAGCATATGCTTGTCCATTTATGCCTGGATGTTTAGTTACTGTTGCATCAGCTTTTTGTAAAAAAGATATAAAAGATTTTGTTCCAGCAATGTTGGCAGGAAAATTTGTAATGTTTATAGTAATAAGTTATGTGGCAAGTGATATAGAAGGATTTATAACAAGCCCACTAAAGATAGCATCATTTATACTACTAGTATTTTTATCATGGAAAATTGGAAGTAAAGTTAATAAAAACCTTGAAAATCATAATTATGAATTTCATCATAAAAAACACGATAATGACAGAAATAATAAAAGAATTTAACTTGTCAAAAAAATAAAATTGTCTTAAAAGAATTAGATTTAAATAAATTTTAAATTTAAAAGTATTCTTTTAAGACAATTTTTTTAATTTATTAATTGATTTATAAATATATAGCTATAAAAATATATTAAAATAAAATGTAAAATTGATATCCGATTAAAAAAATAACTATGAAGTTTAAAAGTTTAGATATGAATTTTTCTGTTTTCGAGCTAGTTTTTATAGGGAGTAAGGAAATGTTTATAGTAATGGGAAAAAACAATTCGATACCTTCTTTCGTAATAAGGTCAAGGCACATGTGAGAAAAATATCCTATTATAAATCCACTAGACAGACATGAAAAAACTATATTGTTGTTAGTAAAGATTGTTAGAGACTTAAAAAAACTACCAATGAGTAATAAGGCAAGAAGACTATGAGTAAACCCTCTGTGTCTAAACCTACTTCCAAATAACTTGTAAATTAATATAAACTTTTTGCTTATGTAAGAACCTCTCATATCTATATCTGGAAATAATGAACCTAAATATGCAAAATAGATATAGACTATAATTAATACTATTTTATATGTAGTATCGTATTTGACTAAATATATATTATTTATAAAGGGGAGTATCAAAAGTGCTAATATATATCCTCCCCTTTCATGTGTTTCTTTTATCATATAAAAATCCTCCTGAATCGTCACTATAAACATAATATTGGTAAATTTAGACTATCTTTTATTATATTATATAGCAAACATAAGTTTTTTTCAAAAGGATTTTAATATTTAATTAATCTTGAGATTTTAAATTTTTGTAATTTTCTAAAGCTCCATTCCAATTAACTACATTAAACCAATTGTTAATATATTCATTTCTTCTGTTTTGATATTTTAAATAGTAAGCATGTTCCCAAACATCAAGACCTATGATAGGAGTCAAGTTTTTACTTACAGGACTATCTTGGTTTGGAGTAGTTATAATGGACAATTTACCATCTTTAGTAGCTACTAGCCAAGCCCAACCAGAACCAAAAACATCTAAAGCTGCTTTTTGGAATTCTTCTTTGAATTTTTCAAAAGAACCAAAATCTCTGTCAATAGCTGCTTTTAAAGATTCAGAAGGTATAGTTTTTTCAGGAGTCATTATATCAAAAAAGAATTTATGATTGTAAGCACCACCTGCATTATTTCTTACTGTTGTAGCAATATCTTTAGGTAAAGAATCTAAGTTTTGTAATAATTCACATAAAGAATAATTATAAAGCTCAGGATATTTTTCAAGAGCTGCATTTAACTTATCAACGTAAGCTTGATAATGTTTATCATGATGTAAAATCATAGTTTCTTTATCTATATAGGGCTCAAGTGCATCATAAGCATAAGGTAATGGTTTAACCTTAAACTTGTTATTTTCGGGTGTAAAAGCAAATAAAGTTATACACTGTGAAAGTATAAATAAAGACATAATAACTGGTATTAACATTTTTTTCTTCATAAAAATCACCTCCTAATATAGTATTTCTAGAAATTAAAAAATTATGAAAGATTAGCAGATAATTTATAAAAATTTGATAGTAATTTTTTTAAAATTGAATAAGTTTTGAAGGCAAAGACAAAACTATGAAATACAGGATAATACTAAAAAATAGGAAGGAAATTTGATAATATGTGTGGCAATATTTCAATTTATTATAAAGGAGATATATCTGGAAAAGAAGATATTAAATTTAAAATAAAAGAATCTGTAAATAATATAAATCATATAAGTCTTGATAGTAGAGAATACTTAAAAGGTGAGGAAAAAGAGTTTGATTTTAATAGATTTGATGTAATAGATGTTATACATGGAGTTAAACCATTTGAAAAAGATGGAAAGGTTATAGTTTTAAATGGTGAGATATATAATAGTTGTGAGATAAAAGAAGAATTGATTAAAAAAGGGTACAGCTTTTCTACAGATAGTGATATTGAAATCTTATTAACATCTTATATAGCATTTGGAAAAAATTGTGTACATAAGATAAAAGGGATGTTTAGCTTTATAATATATGATAAAAAAGATGAAAGTATATTTGGGGCAAGAGATTTATTTGGAATAAAACCACTTTACTATATAAATAAAGAAAAAGTGATAATCTTTGCATCAGAATATAAATTTATACTGGAGTATATTAAAAAACTAAACATAAATGAACGAAGTTTACAGAGTTATTTTTCGTTTCAATATGTTCTTCCTGAAGATACTATGATACAAGGGATAAGATTGATACCAGCAGGACATTTTTTTAGAGTGGAAAATGGAATACTATCTTTAAAGAGATATAATAAACTTGAATTTAGGAGTAGTACAAAATTTTTTTACAGTAAGAACCATTTAGGAAATAGAGATATAGGCGAAGAAGAAGTGAGAAATGTAGTAATAGATTCGGTAAGAAGACAGGTATCAGAAAATAAACCTGTTGGAACATTTTTGTCTGGTGGTATAGATTCATCAATTATAACCTCTATAGCTTCACAAATTAATCCAAATATAAAGTCTTTTTCACTAGGCTTTAATGTTAAAGGATATAGTGAATTGGAAATAGCTAAAAAAACAGCTGATAAATTGGGCATAGAAAACATTCCACTTAACATAACACAAGGTGACTATATAAAAGCATTGCCTAGTGTAATTTATTTTTTGGATGACCCTGTGGCAGACCCATCAGGAGTAGGTCTTTATTTTTTAATTAAAGAAGCTAGTAAATATGTTAAAATAGCGTTGTCTGGAGAAGGTGCTGATGAATTATTCGGAGGATACAATGTATACAAGGAATATAATAATGTGAAATCAGTTATAAACTCACCAGTGTATATTAGAGGTGTATTAAGTAGAGTTTCAGAACTTATGCCTAATATAAAAGGCAAAAATTATCTTTACAGAGCTACAACACCTTTAGAAAAGAGATATATAGGAAATGCGAAGATTTTTGAAAATAATGAAGTGAAAAGATTCTTTTTTAAATATAAGGAAAAGAATATACATGAGTATTTATTATCAAATTTATACAGAGAAGCGCAGAAAAATAATTACGATTATATAAGTAAAATGCAACATATAGATGTAAATACATGGCTTCAAGGTGATATACTTCAAAAAGTTGATAAATTCTCTGTAGCTGAGCATCTAGAACTTAGAGTACCTTTTTTAGATAAAGATGTATTTGATGTAGCAAAAAATTTAAGAGTTGAACAAAAAATAACAAAAAATAATACAAAAGTGCTACTTAGAGAGTCCTTTAAAGATATAGTACCAGAACATGTTATTCAGAGAAAAAAATTAGGATTTCCAACGCCAATAAGAGTTTGGTTAAAAGATGATTTAGGCGATGTTGTAAGAGATACTATTTCTAATGCAAATGTAGACGAGTTTATTGATAGAAAATATATAATAAAACTTTTAGATGAACATCTAAAAGGTCACAAAGATAATTCAAGAAAAATATGGACTATATTTACATTTTGTCTATGGTATCAATTGTTTATAGAGCATAAAAACATCAAATATTAATTTTTGCATGACATACAGAGGGCGAACATATATAATGTTCTCGCCCCCTCTATTGGCATGAAGCAAAAGCAAATTAGTTTATTATTTCGATAAAATTATTGGCAAATATTTTGACAAGATGACTTTCCACTGCTAGATTTAAGTTTTGTCCATCATCGTATCCAGCAGAAATTAATCCAAGTAAATTGCCAAACATATCTAAAAGAGCCCCTCCAGAACTACCACTAGAGATTGGAGCTGTAAATTGTATCATTTGAACTGTTTCAAAGTCACGAAAAGCAGAGATAATTCCATCTGAAACTGTATTGAAAAGACCTAAAGGGCTTCCAATCGCAACTATTTTTTGACCTCTTACAGGTTTTTTGCTGACCTTGACTGGTATCGCTTTACATTTTCTATCAACTTTTATTACAGCTAAATCATAATCTGAGTGGTACTTTATGATTTGATACGATGTATAAACTTTATCGTCATTTTCAAATCTAACTAAAAATGAATAACCTTCATTAACTACATGGAGATTTGTAAGTATATAACCTTCACTATTTATGACTACTCCAGAACCACTCTT
The DNA here is from genome assembly GCF_020658095.1 of Clostridioides sp. ZZV14-6009. Taxonomy (NCBI): domain Bacteria; kingdom Bacillati; phylum Bacillota; class Clostridia; order Peptostreptococcales; family Peptostreptococcaceae; genus Clostridioides; species Clostridioides sp. ZZV14-6009. The sequence continues at coordinate 195,081 of NZ_JAGWDG010000006.1, read as the reverse complement.
GAATGGTTTATTTTCATTATCACACACAACAATCATAACAACAGAAGTTGATAATTTTGCGAGTTCTTCATATGTAAGTTCTATTTCTTTATCTTTTTTATTTTTTGCAGATGTAAAGTTTGTGTCAGCAGAAGTTTGTTCAGATTGAGGTTTATTTATAGGAGTATAAGTTTTATTGTTATTGATATTCTTATTTATATCTGTATTTAATTTTTCTAAAGGTATATCTAGCATAGTTGGACTTTTTTTAGAAAGTTCAACTAAAGTAGAAAATCTAGAACATTCAGGATACAAATCAATGATATCTTTATGAGGATTTATGTACAAAATATCACATCCAAGCTGTGATAAAAAATATAAGAAAAAAAGTTCCTGTCTTTTAATATTTCCAAAATACGCTACTTTGGGTGAAACATCAATTTTGACTTTATTATAAAATAATTTGGGTAGAAAATAATCTATCCAACATAAAAGTTTAACAGCAAAGTTTTTAACAATAGAAGGTGTTGAATTTGGTGTGTTTTTAGAAAACAACTCTAATGTACTTTTAAATGCAATTTTTTTTGTCCAATCTAAGGTATCATTTTCTATTTTACAAGGAAATTCAATATTGTATAAGCTCCAACTGTTAAATTTAGCATCATTATAAGTATTGAAAGTATTGAGCATTTTATCTGTTTGGGATTTATCAAAATTTATATTTAAGTTGTTTAGCCTAATATAGGGAACGGTTGTATTATTAAAAAGATGAGTATCTATATTTTTGATGTTTTTTATGTATTTATCAATAGAATCTTCAATACCTATATATCGTGTAAAGTAGACTTCTTTAATATAAGAAGAACTCTTATTTGTATAAGACTTACTAGACATAAATTCATTTAAAGGCTCTTTTGAATTCTTTATTACAACTTTTAATGGTTTAATAGTACAAATCATATTTTTTCTCCTCTAATAAGATGATATAATCTATTATAAAACATCTTAAAACAATATAGTACAAGAATTTTGTAGTTTCAAAATAAAATGTATACTTGTAGATATAAATGATATATAATTACATATTAAACATAGATTTTATCTCTTTAAAAAAATATGTAAAATCTATGTAAAAAGTAAGAAATATAAATATTTTTTTAATTATATTTTAAAAATATCAACTAAGTTTTATTCACAAATGAATAAAAAATGTTATAATATGATTAAAGAAAAAGATAAATAATTAGCAAGATTTGTTTAGCTAAAATTAACAAGGGAGCGATAAATTATGGGTATAACATTATCAAAAGGCCAAAAGGTTGATTTAACTAAAGGAAACCCAGGGCTTAAAAATATTTTAGTAGGATTAGGATGGGACACTAACAAGTATGATGGTGGATTTGACTTTGACTTAGATACAGCAGCATTTTTAACAGGAGTAAGTGGAAGTGTTACTAATGATGGAGATTTTGTATTTTACAACAATTTAAAGCATACTTCTGGAGCAGTTGAACATTTAGGTGATAATAGAACTGGTGAAGGTGATGGAGATGATGAGCAAATAGTTGTTGATTTATCTAAGATTCCTGGAGAAATAAGCAAAATTTCTTTTACAGTTACAATTCATGATGCAACAGAAAGAACACAAAATTTTGGGCAAGTAAGCAATTCTTATATAAGAATAGTAGATAAAGATACAAATGAAGAACTAATAAAGTATGAATTAGGTGAAGATTTTAGTATAGAGACAGCTATAGTAGTAGCCGAAATATATAAACACAATGGAGAATGGAAATTTAACGCACTAGGTTCTGGTTTTGAAGGTGGCCTTGCTGCTTTATGTGGAAACTTTGGAATAAACTTATAATTTTAAATATAATAAACTAGAGGGGGTATTTTCCATGGCTATAGTATTAAAAAAAGGACAAAAAATTGATTTAACTAAGGGAAATCCAGGTCTTAAAAATATTAAACTTGGATTAGGATGGGATACAAATTCATTCGATAGTGGTTATGATTACGATTTAGATGTCAGTGTTTTTATGGTAGGAGAATCTCAAAGAGTTGAAAGAGATGAAGATTTTATATTCTATAATAACTTAAAACATTCATCTGGAGCAGTTGAGCATTTAGGTGATAATAGAACTGGTGAAGGTGATGGAGATGACGAAGAAATATTAGTAAACTTAGATACAATGCCAAAGCATATACAAAAAATAGCTGTAACAGTTACAATATATGAAGCTGCTGAAAGAAAACAAAACTTTGGACAAGTAAGCAACTCATATATAAGAGTTTTAAACTCTGAAAATGACGAAGAAATATTAAGATATGACTTAGGCGAAGAATTTAGTATAGAGACTGCAATTACAGTATGTGAGATATATAAATATAATGGAGAATGGAAGTTTAGTGCAGTTGGAGCAGGATTTGAAGGTGGCTTAGAAGCACTTTGCAGAAACTATGGATTAAGTGTTTAGTATGAGTAACACAGTATATTAAATATAAGTAGCCTATACAAATAATGTATAGGTTATATTATATAAAATTTTATGGAGGTTTAGTATGTCGATTAATTTATCAAAAGGTGATAAAATAGATTTAAAAAAATCCAACCCTGGATTGAGTAGTATACTTGTGGGCTTAGGATGGGACCCTGTGCAACAATCAGGTGGAGGATTCCTTAAGTCTTTATTTGGCGGAGGACAAGCTGATATAGATTGCGATGCATCTGTATTTATGCTAAATCAGGAAGGAAAATTAAGTGGGATAAAAGACTTAATTTATTTTGGAAACTTAAAAAGTGCCTGTAAGTCAGTTTTACATACAGGAGATAACCTAACTGGTGAAGGTGTGGGTGATGATGAACAAATTCTAGTTAATTTAGATAAAGTTCCATCAAATATTCACAGATTATTATTTGTAGTAAATATATACAATTGTATAGACAGAAAACAACACTTTGGGATGATAAAAAATGCCTATATAAGAGTTGAGGACCAAAGCAATAAAAAGGAAATAGCAAAGTATAATTTATCTGATAATTATTCGGAAAAAACTACTCTTATAGTAGGGGCTATATATAGAAAAGATGGAAGTTGGCAGTTTAAAGCAATAGGTGAAGGAACAAAAGATGCGGGTCTTAAAGAAGTAATGCAAAATTTAGACAGGATTGAGTGTGTATATGGAATTTAATAATGATATCAAATATTATAATGTTGACAAAGAAGACGTAACTAAAGACTTATCTGTTAACCCTGACAGAGGTTTATCAAAATCAGAAGTCAAGACTAGAAGAGAAAAGTATGGTTTAAATGAATTTACACCAAAAGAGGAAGGAAGCTTTTGGGATGATTTAAAAGACAGTTTAAGTGAACCAATGATAGTTATTTTAATTATTGCAGCAGTAGTAAGTGCAGTAATTGGAGAAACTCATGATGCAATCGGGATTGTAGGAGCTATAGCAATAGGTATAGCAATAGGTATGATTACAGAAGGTCGTTCTAAGAAAGCAGCAGATGCTCTTTCTAAGATGACTGAAAATATTGAAGTTAAAGTACTAAGAGATGGAGAAATACATCAAATTTCTAAGAGTGAACTAGTACCAGGAGATATAGTATATATTGAAACTGGTGATATGGTACCTGCTGATGGTAGACTTATAGAAACTATAAATCTTAAAATTAGAGAAGATATGTTAACAGGCGAATCAGATGATGTATCTAAAAAATGTGATGTAGTAGTTCCAATGGAAGAAATAGAATCTAAAGGAGCACTAGTGGTACAAGAACCAATTCCTGCAAAACAAATAAATATGGTATTTGGTGGTACACTTGTTGCTTATGGTAGAGGAATATTAGTTGTAACTTCAATTGGAGATAGTAGTGAAATGGGTAAAATTGCTCAAAACTTATCAGACGCAGATGAGCAAACTCCACTTCAGATAAAGCTTGGAAATTTAGGTGGATTGATAGCTAAAGTTTCCAGTGCAGTAGCAGGATTATTATTTATATTCATGGTTTTCCAAATGGTAAGTAAGAATGTATTAAATGTTGATATGTCTGGAATTTTACCATTTTTAGAATCGATAGACCCTGTTAAAACAGCATTTACAGTATGTGTTGCATTAATAGTTGCAGCAGTTCCAGAAGGTCTGCCAACTATGATAAATATGACACTTGCAATAACTATGCAAAAAATGGCTAAGATAAATGCCTTAGTTACTAAAAAAGAAGCTTGTGAAACTATAGGTTCTGTTTCTGTAATATGTTCAGATAAAACCGGTACATTAACAGAAAATAGAATGACAGTAGAAGTTGCATATATTGATGGAAGATATATTGAGAGTTCAGAAGAAGAAATAAATAGTTATTTTGAAGAAAACTGTATGATAAACTCTACAGCTGATGTAGAGCATAATGATAGTGATGTTAAGTACCTGGGAAGTGCTACAGAATGTGCACTACTTCTATATTATAAAAATGTAGATTACAGACAAGTTAGAAAAGAATCTAATATAGTAGCTCAAAACCCTTTTACTTCTGATTCAAAGAGAATGACATCTGTTATAGGTCAAGATAATAATCATGTGTTGTTATCAAAAGGAGCACCAGAAGTCTTGCTTGAGCTATGTTCATATATCCAAAGAGGAAAAGACATAGTTCCAATAACTGAAGGTATAAAACATGAGATTTTAGAAGAAATAAAAAAATTACAAGTAAAATCAATGAGAACTTTAGGTTTTGCATATAAAGAAATCTCGCAAGCTGAAGAAGAAGCAGCAGTAACTGCTGAAAGTGATTCTATGAATGTGAGTGCAATGGAAAGTGAGTTAGTATTTAGTGGTTTTGTTGGTATAAGAGACCCACTTAGAAAAGATGTTATAGAATCTGTAAATACAGCAAATAAAGCTGGTGTTTCTGTAAAAATGCTTACAGGAGATAATATAAATACAGCAAGAGCTATAGGTGAAGAGTTAGGTCTATTAAAAGGAAATATGAGAGCAGTTGAAGCTTCATATATAGATACTTTAGATGATGAAGAACTAAAACAAGAAATACAAACTATTTCGATTGTTGCAAGAAGTAAGCCAGATAGTAAAATGAGAATAGTTTCAGCTCTTCAAAAGAGTGGAGATGTTGTTGCTGTAACAGGTGATGGTATAAATGATGCCCCAGCGCTTTCAAAGGCAGACGTTGGTATAGCAATGGGTATATCTGGTACAGAAGTATCAAAAAGTGCAGCAGATATAATTTTAACTGATGATAGCTTTAGTACTATTGTAAAAGGTATTAAATGGGGTAGAGGAATCTATGATAACTTCCAAAGATTTGTTCAATTCCAATTAACAGTAAATGTAATTGCATTTTTAGTGGCTATAATATCTCAGGTTATGGGACAAGAAATGCCATTTACAACAATACAATTGTTGTGGGTAAATATAATTATGGATGGTCCACCAGCACTAGCATTAGGTTTAGAGCCTGTTAGAGACCATGTGTTAAATAGAAAACCTGTTGATAGAAAAGCAAATATAATATCTAAGTCAATGGTATATACAATAGTATTAAATGCATTCTATATAACAGCAATACTAATGTTACAGTCTACATTTAACTTCTTAGGTGTTGATGAAGCTCATAAGGGAACTGTAATGTTTGCGTTATTTGCTTTTAGTGCATTATTTAATGCATTTAACTGTAGAGAATTTAGTGCAGATAGTATTTTCCCAAACTTTACACATAATAAACTAGCATTACAAATAATAGTTTTAACAGGTATTGCACAAGTAATATTTACTCAGTTATTCCAAGATTTCTTTAACTCTGTAGCTATGGATGTTATGACATGGGTAAAAGTTTTATGTGTTGCAGCAAGTGTGGTTGTAGTCAATGAAGTTGTAAAATGTGTAATAAGATTAGTAAAACCAAAGAAAACAGCTTAAAATAAATTTTATAAAAAATAACAAACTGGCTCAAAATATATATTTTGAGTCAGTTATCAATAAACAATTAAATTGGGAGGATAATTATGGGTGACTCAAAGGTATTTGAAAAAATATTCTCCAGCCAATCAGATAGAGGAAATTACACTCCTTCAAAGGGATATCTGAGTTATTTTATTTCATATATTGGTTTAGAAGATGAGATTTTGTATAATCTTGAAATATTTAAGACTAAGCAAAATATTGATAGTAGAAAAGATATTGCCTTATTTACTGATGCTATAGCAAATCCTAGTGATTTTGACATTATTAATTATTTTAAAAATGGACTTAAAAATTATAAAAACAGCACAGAAGATACAAATATAAGTATTTTAGGGTTTGAAGAAATAGATTATAAAATAAAGCAAGCAATAGATAGAGTATTAAAAGAGGAAGAAAAAGACTTTACTAATGATAGAGTTAAACAAAATTTTATAGTGAAAATAATGGCATGGATAAAGACTTATATTGGTGCCTTAGATATAAATAAAAATGATGCTCCAAAAATAATATTTTATGGAGACATAAAAAAGCATGAAGTTTATTTACTCTTAATATTGTACTTAGCAGGATTTGATATATTATACCTTAATCCAAACTCAAAGAGTAATATAAGTATCTTAAATTTAGAGAAATATAAGATAGAATTAGAAGAGGCTAATATAATAGAAGAAAATGTTTCTTTTGAAGATAGAGTTGTTTCAGGTGAAAAGATAGATAAAGGTTCTGTAAAAAAAGCTTTTACTGTTGGAGCAGAAGCATCAAAACGAATAAGTGAAGAATTGCTAAATGATTCTGGATTTATAAAACCTTGGCAACTTCAAGATAGAAAAATAAAAAGCTTGCTTTTAAGTTCAACTATTGATGAAATATCAATATATTGGAATCAGCCATTAAAATTGAGACCAGGATTTAAGTTTAATGATACTACAGTAGAAACTCCAGTTTTCTTTTCTAAAATCAATGGAATATATAATGATAAAAATGAATACATTAAGTTTTTAGATTTATTAAGAGATTCAGAAAGTTCAGCATTCATTGAATTTAATGGAGATATAGATAGATTTTCAAAAGAATTTACGAGAGAAGCTTTTAGCCTATCATTTGTATTAAATTCAAAAGGTATTATAGATAAAAATTCTGTTTTAAATAATAAAGAGTATTCTATTTCAACATTATCATTAAATCAACAAATTATGATTTTAGAAAAAGTGGAAGAACTTATAGAAGGTAACATGTTTTTAAATGGACTAAGTGGAGAGGATAAAATAAAAGGCTTATTCACAGTACTTCATATGGATAAAAAGCTTGTTCACATGATGAATAATTTCGATTACTCTCTCATAAATCCAAAGTTGGTTATATATATGTATAAGAGCATTGTGTTTGATAAAGAAGTTGTATTTCTAATGCTTTTACTTAGTAAAATTGGATTTGATATTATTATATTATCTCCAGGCGGAGAAAATAATATAGAAAATGTTATAAATAACCAATTGATTGATATACACAGGTTGGATAAAATGGTATATGACCTTAGATTGAACTTACTTGAAGATGAAATACCTTTACTTAAAAAAATTTTTGGCAAGAGGAGACGATTTTAAATGGGGATAAATATAAATAATTTTTCAAAAGATAATAATTCTGTAGAAACTGTTGAAAATTTACCTACGACTGTACAAGAAGAAAAATTTGATATAATGGAATATACAAATAATAAAAAAATTGAACTTAGAAAGTCTAAAGAGGTTGACGCTTTAACTTCTCTTATAGAAGTAGAAAATCCAGATACAATTTTACAATTTGGTAGAAAAGCATCTGAAGGAGTAGCGAGAGTTTCTGATAGCCTATTAAACACGATAAAATTAAATAGAAATGAAGAAAATTCTAAAATGCTTGTTCACTTAACTAAAATAATGGATAAATTTGATTTAGATGATTTTCAAGAAACTAAGGAACCAAATTTTGTTCAAAAACTTTTCAAAAAAGCTAATAATGCCATTGAAATGATGTTTCAAAAGTATGAAACACTGGGAGGAGAAGTTGAAAAGATTCAAATTGAACTTGAACAATATGAAAGAGATATAGCACTTTCTAATAAGCAAATTGGTGCTATGTTAAATGAAAATTTTGACTTTTATAACGAACTTCAAAAATATATTGTTGCTGGAGAAATGGCAGTAGAAGAAATGGATAATGAAATATTACCATATTTCAAACAAAAATCAGAGACTAGTGGAGACCAAATGGATATTGTCAACTATCAAGAACTATTAAAAGTCTATGATATGTTAAATCAAAGAGTCTATGATTTAAGAATAGCAGAAAATATAGCTATTCAGACTATACCTATGCTTAGAGGTATGCAACATAATAACTATGGTTTAATTAGAAAAATCAATAGTGCATTTGTTGTAACTTTGCCAGTATTTAAACAATGTTTATCTCAAGCTATATTACTTAAAAAGCAAGAATTACAAGCAAAGTCTCTAAAAGCTCTTGATGATAAAACTAATGAATTATTGCTTAGAAATGCACAAAATGTAAGTTCTCAAAGTGCACAAATAGCTAGAATGGCTGGAACAAGCTCTGTGCAAATAGAGACATTAGAAAAAATGTACAATACAATTAAATCTGGTATAGATGAAACTCTGAGAATAGAAGAAAATAATAGAGTTACAATCAAGGATAATACAAAGAGATTAGAAGAATTAAATACAGCTATAATTTATAATAAGTAGTATATTAGGGGCTAATTTGGATAAAGTTGGCCCTTTCTATGTATATGAGGAGGCCACACATTGAAATATTTCGATTATATCTGCAAAGAGGATTTAGAGAAAATTTTTTTGAAAGTGCCAGAAGACTTTAATGCCAATACTGAAAAAGATGTACTGAAATATGCACTGGGTGCTTTTTTATACGTTCCAGCTACTCAATATAATATGATTTATAAGAGTATTATAGGTGATGTTAAGGGAGTTAGACCACTAGCTATTTGTTTAGAAGATGCTGTTGGGGCAAATGGAGAATCTGAGGCTATAGAAAATCTTAAATTGATTTTGAAAAATATTAGCAATGAAAATATAACTAATAAAGATGGAATACCATTAATTTTTGTGAGAATAAAAGATGTAGAGCAATTGCTAAGAATTAAAGAGATTATAATTAAAAACAATAATACTATAACAGGAATATTGATTCCTAAAGCAAATTCGAAGTTAATTGAAAACTGTATAGAAGTTTTGAATTCTATAGGTCTTCAAAATATGTATGTTATTCCAATAATAGAAACAAGAGAATTCATATATAAAGAAAATAAAGAATTAAGCTTCAGTAATTTATATAATACTATTTTAAGATATAAATCAAGAATACTTAGTATTAGAATAGGTCTAACTGATATATTAGGTATGTATGGTATAAGAAGAGATAAAAATTTTTCTATATATAATAATTTGATTTGTTCTTCGTTTATATTAGATGTAATTACATATCTTCAAAGACCAGAGATAGATATACCAATAAGTGGAGGTGTATCGGAATTTTTTGATATGACAAACGAAGAGATAAGAAAGAAGTATATAGAAGAAATACTATTGGATAAATTTCATGGATTAGTTGGAAAGACAGTAATTCATCCAATGCAAATTCAAATTGTACAAGCTTTATCTGCAGTATCATATGAAGATTTTACTGATGCTTTGGAGATACTTGATAGTGCAAATAGTAAATATGGTGTGAGTAAAGGCATATTAGGTGAGAGAATGAATGAAACTAATCCTCATTTTTTATGGGCTAAAAAAACATTAATTTTATCTAAAATATATGGTGTATTAAATAAAGGAGTAGACTATGAAGAATTGCTTAAATTTTAATTGTGAGATTGACATTGTTGATAATCCATTAAACTTAGATTTAAATGATTTTTTAGATATAGGAATAAGAAATAACAGTAAGAGACGTTTTTTATTTATATCAAAAAAACTTGGAAAACATTTAGCTTGTAAACCAAGTGAAATGGATAATTTAGGAAAGCTAATGGCCACGATTTATAATAAAAAAAATAAGGTAGCATCAAATGGGACTGTAATAGCTTTTGCCGAAACTGGTACAGCTGTTGGACATAGCTTTTTTGATTACTTATCTGGAGATTATGAATTTATTCATACCACTAGGGAGCAATTTGATGAGCTAGAAAATTTAGACTTTTTAGAAGAACACTCTCATGCAACAGACCAAAATTTATATTTTGAAATGCTAGATAACTTTAAATTTGGCGATGAAGTAATTTTGGTAGATGATGAAATTACTACAGCTAATACGTGTATGAATATAATTAGAAAGATTCAAAGTATTTATCCTAAAAAGAAATATACTATATGTTCTATACTTAATTGGGTAAGTGATGAAAATTTAAAAAAAATTAGTAGTCTGGAAAAAGAACTTGGATGTAAAATAGAATTTGTGTATTTATTTAAAGGAGACTTTAATTTTGATATAAATGAAGATATTGTTGCAAATTACAATGATAATTGTACTATTAGTCAATCAAGTATTATGAAGGATGATAAAATAAATTTAATAGTAAATCATGTCAATGTTGATTTAGAAGATTATATTGGAAATAAAAAATATATAAGATATACAGGTAGATTTGGAATTAACAAAAGAGAACAAATTAAATTAAAAGAAATTGTAAAAAGAGAAAGTAAAAAAATAGTTATAGAAAGTAAAGAATCTTTAAAAAAGAAAGCAGAAAAGGTTCTATTTTTAGGTACTGAAGAATTCATGTATATACCAATGTTATTTGCAAAAGAAAAAGAAAATCAATGTGATATATACTATCATTCAACAACTAGAAGTCCAATAATTAATATTGATAAAAACAATTATCCTATTAGAAGTAAGTTTAAATTAAAGAGTTTTTATAATTCTGACGTTCAAAATTATATTTACAACATAGATAGACATGATTTTTCTGAGTGTTATTTATTTGTTGAGTTAGATAAAAGCGAGAATTCTTATCTGGAATTTATTGATATAATTAAAAAAACAAGCATAAAAAAATTGACTATAGTATGTTGTAGCTAAAATGTTTTATCAAGATAAAATATATCACAGTTTTAAGGTAGGAGTTGAGTCATATGGGAGAATTTAGCACATATTCTAAAGATGATGTTGTCTTTTTATTAAAAGATATATCAAATTTAATTGAAGAAGAAGGAAACAAAGAGAGAGAGTTAAAAATACAAAGTGGCAGACATTATTCAGAAATGATACCAGTAGAGTATGAGGTTAGCGAAGATTATCTGAAATTATATCATGATAAACTAGAACAAAACAAGAATAAACTGGCATTTTCTATAGGTGTTATGTGTGAAAAGATAATTAAAAAAAATGGAAATGATGTTGTACTAGTTTCACTTGCTAGAGCTGGAACACCAATTGGTATTTTGGCAAAGAGATATCTAAGAAATAAGTATAATTTAAATTTACCTCACTATACAATATCTATAATAAGAGATAAAGGAATAGATATGAATGCAGTTGAATATATAATAAATAGTCATCCAAATTCAAACATACAATTTTTAGATGGATGGACTGGTAAGGGAACAATATCAAGAGAGCTAGAAAAAGCATGTGATGAGCTTAAATTTAAATTTAAAAAGAATTTTGATTCAACTCTTGCTGTATTAGCTGACCCTGCTGGATATTCTGGACTTTATGGAATTAGAGAAGACTTTTTAATACCAAGTGCATGTTTAAACTCAACTGTTTCTGGGCTAGTGAGTAGAACTGTGCTAAGAGACGATTTGATTGGTAAGGATGATTTTCATGGTGCTAAGTTTTATAACCACTTAAAGGATAAAGATGAGTCTATAAATTATATAGAAACTATAGAGGCATGTTTCAAAAACCAATTTGAAAATATATCTGATGAAGTTGAAAAATGGAAAAGTGATATTATAACTAAAGATGGTTATTTTGATGTTTTAAATATAAAGGAAAAGTACGATATAAAAGATATCAACTTTATCAAGCCAGGTGTAGGAGAAACAACAAGAGTTTTACTTAGGAGAGTTCCATATAAGATACTTGTTAAAGACTTAAATGATAAATCTTTAGAGCATATATTTATTTTGGCAAAAGAGAAAAATGTTGAAGTTGAAGAAATGAATTTAAAAGCTTACAAGTGTTGTGGCATAATAAAAAATATGAAAGATATTTAGAAAATATATTTGACAGGAGAATACTGAATGATTGTTTTTTCAGACTTAGACAGGAGTATTATTTACTCTGATAAATTTTTAAATACTGATAAGAGATATACAAATATAGAAATCTATAAAAAGAAAGAAATCTCTTATATATCTTTAAATACCATAAATTTAATAAAACAAATACAATATTATGGTATGTTTATACCAACTACCACTAGAACAATAGAACAGTTTAAGCGTATAGAATTTAATAAATATGGCATTTATTTTCCATGGAGTATAACTTCAAATGGAGGAGTTATACTTAAAGATAATGAAATATTGAAATCATGGAGTGAAAAGATAGACAAATTAAAATCTAACTATGAGCCTATTGAAAGCATGGTAGATAAATTTAAAACGTATTTGAATGTAGAAGGAATAACTAATTTTAAAGTTGCAGAGGATACATTTTTTTATATAGTTGTAGATTTTAAAAAATTTAATTTAGATTCAATTAGAGAGTATATAAATATATTGGAATCAAAAAATTGGAGATTGTATGTAAGTGGTAGAAAAATTTATTTTATACCAAAAGAAATCTCAAAAGAAAATGCTATCGAATACCTAACCAAAGAATTAGGAATAGAAAATTTTTATGCAATTGGGGATTCTATTATGGATTATGGAATGCTAGATATTTCAAATAAAGCTTATGTATTGAAGCATGGTGATATAAATAAAAATGAAAGAAAAAACACATTTATATCAAGTAAATTTGATGGAATGAGTGGAACTGAAGAAATACTATCTAAAATTTTAGATGAAAGTTGTCTACTTAATATATAACCAATAAACTAGAAAAGTCTGAAATAAATTAGGATAAAATTTATCATACTAATTTATTTCAGATTTTTATTAATTTATACTTAAACAAGAGTCTAATATATTAAAATGAAGGTGGAGTCATTGCCCAAACTGAAATACATTCATCATTATCACAGTTTTCATATATATGAGGTATAGTGCTGTTAAAATAAAAACTGTCCCCTTCCTCTAATATATACTCTTTATTACCAAGTGTTATTTTCATTTTTCCTTTTATTATGTACCCACATTCTTCTCCTTCATGTGTTACGAATTCGCTACTTTTTTTTGTATGTCCATTTAATGTAACAAGTATGAATTCTATTTTTTTTCCAATTAGATTAGGAACAAGAAGCTCATAAAATTTTGTAGAATCGTTAGTTACTATTTTCTTTCGATTGTTTTTCTTTACTACTATATTAGAATCATCCTTCCCAATATCATCAAAAAAATAGCCTATGTTTACATCAAGAGATTTTGCTATTTTCCACATTGCTATAATTGATGGAACAACCATATTACGTTCAATTTGACTTATTAAACCTGTACTTAAACCTGACTCTTTGGCTAAAGTAGCTATACTTATATTTTTAGATTTTCTAAGAGCTCTAATTTTGCTTCCAACATCTATGTCCATTAGATAAAAACCCCCTCAAACATGATTATAACATATATAGTTTCCAAAATTAATAAAATAAAATAAAAGTTATGTAATGCATGTATTTACATCGTTATATTGAATTTTCTGAAAAGATGAATTATAATAGTATTAATATTCAATATATTGAATATTAATATTGATATTTTAATTTAATGAAATGGAGGCGGTTGAGATGAGGAGTTTTGTAAGTCCTGATAATATTTGGGTATTATGGGCAATTGTAACTGGATGGGCAGCATTTAGTATTTATTTAGAGCAAAAGTATAGTTGGGCATCAAAAATATCAGGAGCAATAATAGCCCTTGTAGGGGCAATGTTATTATCAAATCTAAATATTATACCAGTAGAGTCTGTTGTATATGACCAAGTCTGGGGTTATGTTGTACCTTTAGCCATAGCTTTGTTGTTATATCAATGTAATATCAAAAAGATATGGAAAGAGAGTGGAAGATTACTTGTAATATTTCTTGTAGGTTCGATAGGAACTGTACTTGGAGCTATGATTGGATTCTTGGCATTAAAAAATGCAGTACCAGATTTAAATATTGTTGCAGCTATGATGACAGGTTCTTATATAGGTGGAAATGTAAACTTTGCAGCTATGTCAGGAGCATTTGATGCACCTGGGGAATTGGTATCAGCAACTGTTGTAGCAGATAATCTTTTGATGGCATTATATTTCTTTGTTTTAATAGCTATCCCATCTATTGGATTTTTTAGAAAACATTTTAAACATCCACATGTAGATGAGATGGAAAGCATAGGTGTAAATGAAGGCGAAACAATAGCAGCAAATTATTGGGGAAGAAAAGAAATATCTTTAAAAGATATAGCAATAGCCATTGGTAGTGCTTTTATAATAGTTGCAGTATCAGTAGAATTGTCAGGTTGGTTTAAATCTATAATACCAACGTCAAGTCCATTTTTAGCAATGTTAAATACTTTATTTGGCAATCAATATCTAATAATAACTACTTTAACTATGATATTTGCTACCTTTATGCCTAATTTCTTTAGTGATATAAAAGGAGCTCAAGAGCTGGGCACATTTTTAATCTACATTTTCTTTGTTGTAGTAGGTGTTCCTGCTTCAATCACATTAATAATTCAAAAATCTCCATTATTACTTTTATATTGTGGAATAATGGTACTTATAAACATGTTAGTTACATTTATAGTTGCCAAAATATTTAAGTTTACCTTGGAAGAAGCTATTCTTGCATCTAATGCAAATATTGGTGGACCTACAACAGCAGCAGCTATGGCAATATCAAAAGGGTGGTCTAAGTTAGTAGGGCCAATACTTATAGTTGGGACATTTGGATATATAGTTGGTAATTATTTTGGTCTTTTGGTAGGAAATATTTTAATATAAGTTTTATAAAAAGTGAAAAACAAACGTTTGAAAAAAACTTTATTTAATTGGAGGTTGTCATGATTTTTGATGGACATTCAGATACTTGGTCAGATGTAACGATAAGAAGGCTTAATGGAGAGAAAGATGTATTTAGAAGAATCCATCTTGAAAATTTTAAAAAAGCAAATATTGAAGGGGCTATTTTTGTAATATGGATAGACCCGCCATATGATAAAAAGCCGGAAAAGAGAGTTAAGCAGATAATAGAATGTGTAAAAGAAGAAATTGAAGATATGAAGGATATTGTAAATATAGTAAAAAAATATTCTGATATAAATAAAGGTCTAAATGAGAATAAAATAAATATTTTAATAGGTCTTGAAGGTTTAAGCCATGTTGGAAAAAATTTAGACTTAATCGAATATTATTATAAAGAAGTTGGAGCTAGACATGCATCATTAACTTGGAATGAACAGAATGAACTTGCTACAGGGTGTTTAGGAGATGAAAACAGAGGATTAACTGAAATAGGAAAAAAAGCAGTAGAGAAGTTAGAACAATTAGGTATGCTAATAGATGTATCACATCTAAATGAAAAATCATTTTGGGATTTGATGTCTGTTGTAAGTAAACCAGTTATAGCATCTCATTCTAATGTTAAAAATCTATGTGATGCAAAAAGAAATCTCACAGATAATCAATTAAAAGAAATTTCAAAAACAGGTGGATTAGTGGGAATAAATAGCTTTAGAGGATTTACCAATATTAATCCGAAAAAGCAAGATTTAATACACTTAGTTGACCATATAGATTATATGGTGAATCTTATAGGTATAGAGCATGTATCTTTTGGTTTTGATTTTAGTGATTATCTAGGAGAAGAGACTATAGGCTCTTTTACTGAAGAAAATTCCAAAAATCCAAGTGTAGATGGGCTTAAAAGTACATATGAAGCTAAGAATATAATAGTAGAGCTTGAAAAAAGAGGATATAAAAAGAGTGATATAAACTTAATATCTAGTGGAAACTTTTATAGAGTATTTAAAGAGATACTAAAGTAAGATAGTAACTAAATTAGGTGTAGAAAATACTATACTTAATAATAAGCATTCATATATATAGGTTTATATATGGTATATAGATTATATTAAATTTAAATGTTACTAGAATTAAAAATTCTAGTAACATTTTTTATATAAAAAAACAAATATCTATATATATTGACAATGATAATTATTATTGATAAACTATAAAAGAAATGATAATTATTATCATTTTTAGTAAAAACTAAGGAGGGAGAATGAAAAAGAGATATTTAATTATAGGAATAATAATTTTATCTTATTTTTCCTTATTTATAGGAGCAGAAGATATAAACATAATGCATATATTTGCAAAAAATCAGCATAAACTTATGATATTTGTCATGAGTAGAATACCAAGATTAATAAGTATATTGATTGCAGGTATAGGAATGAGTATAGCAGGCCTTATAATGCAACAGATAAGTAAAAATAAATTTGTATCGCCTACTACAGGAGCAACAATAGATGCGGCTCAATTTGGTATAGTAATTTGTATGCTTTTAATACCAAGTGCATCGATTTTCATGAAGACTATAATAGCATTTATATTTTCTCTTATAGGAACATTTATGTTTATGAAAATAATAAGGAAGTTACAGTTTAAAAGTATAATATTCGTACCATTAGTAGGTATAATGTTTGGAAATATAATAGGTTCTATGACTGATTTTATTGCATATAAATATGATTTGAGTCAAAATGTAAGTTCTTGGATGCAGGGTGATTTTTCTATGATACTTAAAGGAAATTATGAAATATTATACATAACAATACCTCTCATAATAGTAGCATATATTTATGCAAATAGATTTACTGTTGTTGGAATGGGGATGGATTTTGCAACTAACTTAGGGCTAAGTTATAAAAAAGTCGTCAATTTAGGTTTAATAATAGTAGCTCTTGTCACAGTATGTGTAGTTGTTACTGCTGGTAATATACCTTTTATAGGTCTAATAGTTCCAAATATTGTATCTCTGTATATGGGTGATAATATAAGAGATAGTATATGGCATACGGGATTATTTGGGGCAATATTTGTACTTATATGTGATATTTTTGGAAGGATTATCATTTATCCATATGAAATATCTATAGGGCTTACAGTTGGCGTTATAGGAAGTATACTATTCCTTTACTTAATACTAAGGAGGAATATAAATGAAGCTTAGTCTTAATAAAAAAATTTATTTGATGACTGCATTACTCTTGATATCAATGGTGCTTTTTTTAACCTATGGAATAGACATGAATAATCTAGATTATGCATTATCACAAAGAATACCAAAAGTACTTGCGATGATACTTGGAGGAGGATGTATAGCATTTACTACTGTAGTATTTCAAACAATTACTAACAATCAGATATTAACACCAAGTGTACTAGGCTTAGATTCCTTATATGTAATGATTCAAACTATAATAGTATTTATATTTGGAGCAACCAGTATTCTTATCATAAATGAAAATTATAATTTTATCATTAATGTTACTATAATGATTGTAGCTTCAATGCTATTGTATAGAGCATTGTTTGAAAGAAAAGAAAATAATATTTTCTTTTTAATCCTAGTAGGAATGGTATTTGGAACTTTATTTAAAAGTGCAACAACATTTATTCAAGTAATGATAGACCCTAATGAATTTCTAGCACTACAAACTAGCATAATGGCTAGTCTAAATAATATAAATACAAATGTATTATTAATTGCATTTATAATAGTTATTGCAACAATACCTTTTATATATGATGATATAAAATATTTAGATGTACTGTCATTAGGTAGAGAGCAAGCGATTAATTTAGGTGTAGATTTTGATAAAGTAGTAAAAAAAATGATAATCCTAATAGCAATTTTAGTTTCAGTATCAACAGCACTTATTGGACCTATGACATTTTTAGGTCTTTTACTAGCCAACATAGCTAGAGAAGTTTTTAAAACATATAAACATACGTATTTAATTTTAGGTTCTATATTGCTAGGAATAATTACATTAATAATAGGTCAATTTTTTATACAACATATATTCAAATTTGATACAACATTAAGCGTAGTAATAAATTTTATAGGAGGAATTTACTTTATCCAATTATTATTAAAGGGGGCAAATAGATGATAGAAATAAAAAACATATTTAAAAAATATAAAAATAAAAATGTTGTAGATAATGTTTCTTTTAATATAGAAAAAGGGAAAATAACATCTTTTATAGGTCCAAATGGGGCTGGTAAAAGTACTGTATTATCAATAGTAACAAGACTTATAGGAGGTGATAGTGGAGAAGTATTGATAGAAGGAAAAAACTTAAACTCTTACAATAATAAAGAACTAGCTAAAAAAATAGCTATACTTAAACAATCTAATAATATAACTTTAAAACTCACAATAAGAGAATTAGTTGGATTTGGAAGATTTCCATACAGTGAAGGAAATTTAACTCAAGATGATGAAAAATACATTAATGAAGCTATAGAGTATATGAAACTAACTGATATACAAGACAAATATTTGGATGAATTAAGTGGAGGTCAAAGACAAAGAGCTTATATAGCAATGGTAATAGCCCAAAATACAGAGTACATATTACTTGATGAACCACTTAACAATTTGGATATGAATCATTCAGTACAAATGATGAAGGTACTTAGAAGTCTTTGTGATGAATTAGGTAAGACTATAGTGTTGGTCATGCATGATATAAATTTTGCTTCATGCTATTCAGATAATATAGTTGCACTTAAAAATGGAAAAATTGAAAAGGTAGGTCGTACAGATGAAATAGTCAATGAAAAAGTTTTAGGAGATATTTACGAAATGAACTTTGACATTAAGCATATAAATGGAAATAGAATATGTGTTTATTTTTAAGACACTATAGATAGGAATCTATGAATTTTCTAATCAAAATTTAAACTAAGACGAATATTAATAAAAAATGAGGGAGACATTAAGATGAATAAAAAAGCAGCAATAATAGCAACAGTGGCTATAGTAGGATTAGTAGCAGTATTTGCATTAGGTGGGAGTAAAAAAGGTGAGAAGAAAACAGCAGATGCTTCAGATGCTACTATAAAAATAACTCATAGCTTAGGAGAAATAGATGTAAAGTTAAAGCCTAAAAAAGTAGTAGTATTTGATTATTCAGCACTAGATACAATGGATGCACTAGGTGTCAGTGAGAGTTTAGTAGGACTTCCAAAATCAAGTTTGCCAGCATCTTTAGAAAAGTATAAAGATGAAAAATATGCAGACTTAGGTGGATTAAAAGAACCAGATTTAGAAGGTATAAAATCAACAAATCCAGATTTAATTATAATAAATGGAAGACAAGAAGATTTTTATGAGCAATTATCTAAGATAGCACCAACAATAAGTACAAGTAAAGATGATAAGAAGTATTTAGAATCTGTCAAAAGTAATATAAATAAAATAGCTAAAATATTTGGAGTAGAAGAGAAAGCTAATCAAGAATTTGCTAAAATTGAAAAGAAAATAGAAGTTTTAAATAAAAAAGTAACAGAGAAAGACTTAAATGCTTTAACTCTTATGGTAAATGAGGGGAATTTAAGTGTATTTGGTGAAGAGTCTAGATTTAGCATATTATACAATAGTTTTGGATTTAAGAATAAGGATAAAGATATAAAGGAATCAAGTCATGGTCAAAATATTACTTTTGAATATGTAGCTAAACAAAATCCAGATATTATGTTTGTTATAGATAGAGGTATAGCTACTGGTAGTGATGTGAAAGCTGGTTTAACAGCTAAATCTGTTTTAAACAATGACGTAATAAAATCTATGGATGCT
Source organism: Clostridioides sp. ZZV14-6009 (assembly GCF_020658095.1). Classification (NCBI taxonomy): domain Bacteria; kingdom Bacillati; phylum Bacillota; class Clostridia; order Peptostreptococcales; family Peptostreptococcaceae; genus Clostridioides; species Clostridioides sp. ZZV14-6009. The sequence goes on along the minus strand of NZ_JAGWDG010000006.1, from coordinate 175,131 downwards.
TATAAAAATGATAATATAATATACTTAGATGCACCAACATGGTATGTAAATGATGGTGGTCTTACATCTTTAAATAAAATGATAGATGATGCTTCAAAAGCAGTTAATAAGTAAGCATATTGTTTATAGCAAATGTGCTTTATATAATGATTATATTAATCAGCCACTTTAAAGTGGCTGATTTTTTATGATTTAAATATTTCTGTGGTTAATAACATTATAAGCTTTGCTTTATATAGTTTATTTAATTGAAAGATATAGCTCATTATGTACAATACTATTTAACATAAATATAATGTTGTGAAAAAATTTCTTTGATTATAAGGATTTTATCATTCTATGTTTAAAAAACTAGCTAGAACTTGCGGTTTATTAGTTATTTTGATACAATTAATCCAATATATACATGAACAAGGTTATGTTATTATATTAATAATTCAATGGATATATATTTATTTATTATATAATTTCCCAGAAGGGGGGTTAAATATAAGAAGAAAATCTCTAAAAAAACGTTTTTTTATTTTTAGTACTAATTATTGCTTTTATCCATATAACACCTACAGCATATGCACTAAAGAAAGAAGGTAGAATTGGGCTAAATTGATTTAATGGGAGCTATAATTTAAATGATGACTTTGGAAAAATATATAACTATTCAAGTCATAGTTATGTAGTATCTGACACTGTTTTACAAGTATTGTATGATGATACAAAAGACATTATTATTGACGCTCAAGCTACACAGACATTGAGGGTTGTAGTAATTAGAAATAACAATAAAATGATAAAAGATTTAGAAGCATATTGTAAAAGAAGTCTTTATACCACAATATGTATATTGTGATAGTGAAAAAGAACAGATACAGGCTATGCAAGATGGTTCTCAGAAGACATGCTTAACTATAATACGAATTATATTGAAAATGTAAAAACAATTGCCAAATTTTCTCTAAAACCCTTCTATTTCATGACTGGCCGAGGCGATAATAATGGTTTGATTAAAGAACTAGATTAAGCTATTTCTAATATTTATCAAATAGACCCTTATTTCTCAACTAGTTTACATGAAAAATACTTTGTACAACAGAACTTGAAAAACATTTACGTGTGTATGAACTTATGGATGATTATTTTATTGAGTATGATTATAAAAAAACACATTGATGTTTTCAATACCACCTACAAACGAGAATGAACAACCTAGATTAATTACATATGATTATTAAAAATTTAATAAAGCTGAAAGTTCTACTAAACAAAGAGCAGAATTTTTAAATGTAATTAAGTCACAAGAAGATGGAATTAAGGAAGCTTATTTATATTTTAAGTGATAAGAGAATTTTATTAAAGTTTAATACACGTTATTTGAGAAAAATGATTATACAATATTTTTACTAAGTTGGTTATTAAAAATGTTTAGAAAATTGAAATCATACTAATTATTTATAACATATAAAAAACCTAGTTAGCATAATTGTAGAATATCTGATAAACGTAAAAATATAGGGGATAGAGGTATTTTATGAAGAGATAAAGATGACTATCTTAGTTTTATTTGTTTTATTAATTTCTATAAGTTACATTTCTGTTCAATTAATTCACAACATTGGAGATTATGGAAAGTTGATTAATTATGTTGGTATTGTTCGTGGAGCTAGTCAACGTCTAACTAAATTAGAAATGAATCTTCAACCAAATGATGAACTAGTAGAATATATCGATGAAATTTTACATGAATTAAATACAGGACATGGAAAATATGGTCTAGTAGTCACTGACTGTAAAAAATATAATGAGTATTTATCTTTACTAGAAAGAAAATGGGAAGATTTAAATATTGAAATTAAAAAAGTAAGGATGGAAGAAGATAGTAGTCAGTTATTACAAACAAGTGAAGAATTTTTTAAGATTGCAAATGACACAGTATTCGAAATAGAACATTATTCTAAAGAAAAAAGCAATTACTTAATGACTTTAATAATTATAATATCGATTGTAGGCATAGTAGCATGGATTATATTGATTATACAGTACAATAGAAGATTAATTAAACTTGAAAAACTAAACGTAGATTTAAAAAATATTGCATATAAAGATGAACTTACAGGAGCAAATACTATAGAAAAGTTTAAGTTGGATGCAGAGCAGTATATTTATAAGTATAAAGATAAGAAATTTGCTATATTTTATATCGATTTTGAAAATTTTAAGTATATCAATGATATATTTGGATACGATTATGGTGACATGATATTAAAACGCTATTCTAATATCATGATGGATGATATTGGAAAATACGAAGTATTTGCAAGAGAGATTGCAGATAGATTTGTTGCATTAAGATGTTATGTAGATAAGGAGACTTTGCTAAGAAGACAACAAGTTGTAGATGATAAGTTGATTAACATTACAGATGAAATTAAAAATAAATATAGTATTACTATTGTTAGTGGAATTTGTTGTATTGAAGATGTGAATGAGAAATTAAATATAGATGATTTGATAAATCGTGCAAACTTTGCACAAAAGACTGTCAAAAATAAACCAGGTACTAAGTATGCTTTTTATAATGAAAATATTCGTAAAAAAATGATTGAAGAAAATACAATTAAGAGTAGAATACATGAAGCACTCAATAGAAGAGAATTTGTTGTTTATTTTCAACCTAAAGTTAACTTACATAATCAAAAAATAGATTGTGCAGAAGCCTTAGTACGTTGGATGACACCAGACAAATGTGTGATATCTCCAGCGATATTTATTCCAATACTGGAAAAGGAGTTTTTTATTAGTTTGGTAGACCAATATGTGTTTGAAGAGGTATGTAGATGGGTTAGAAAGAGATTAGATGAAAATAAAACAATTGTTCCTATCTCAGTTAATGTTTCTAAGATTCAATTTTATAATGCTAAGTTTGTAGAAACTTATTCGCACATACAAAATAAATATAATATACCTAAAAATACTATAGAAATTGAATTTACAGAAAGTGTTGCTTTTGAAAATCAAGAGCATCTTTTAGAAATTGTACATGACCTACATGAAAGTGGCTTTACTTGTTCTTTGGATGATTTTGGAAAGGGATACTCGTCTCTAAGTGTTTTGAAGGATTTACCATTTGATGTTTTAAAGCTTGACTCGATGTTTTTTAAAGAGAGTTTAAACAAAGAAAAAGAGAAGATAGTAATAAAAAATATTATACAGATGATAAAAGAGTTAAATATTATAACTGTTGCTGAGGGTATTGAATATAAAGAACAGGTTGAGTTTCTTAAAGAGATTGGGTGTGATTTGGTTCAAGGGTTTGTCTTTTATAAACCAATGCCAATGTTAGAGTTTGAAAAAATATTAGATAAAGAAATTGTTTATAGTTTATAATAGTTAAAGTATATTTTAATATATAATAATCTAATAAAGTACTTATATTATAAGTACTTTATTAGATTTTGTTAACTATTTAAAAACGTATAGTGGTATAAGTACTGAGAATAACATCAATATATATGATATACGATTTTAAATAAATAATTATATGAAAACTATAAATTCTTATAAAGTTTTATGTGAGGTGTAAATAATATGAAGTTATGTTTTGGATAAGATGAACCTTCTTAAACATTATTATTTTTTCCCTGCAACCCATTTTAAGCCCCAGTTAAACTCATTATCCATTTCTCTATGTCCTTTAAAGTATTTAACTACTTTTTCAACGCTAAATGTTTCATCATTTACATTTTCTATTAATGCTATTGAACACATATTATAGCCATTTTTATGCTCATCAAGCTTAACCACTAAATCAGAATCTTGTTTTTGTTTAATAGTTACAATTCCATCAGCTTCTGACCAATTAGCCACACCTTCATAAATAAAAGCATAAATCAATATTCTTTTTATTTCTTTTATCTTGTTACCGTTGATTCTTATATTTTCGCCTTGTGTATTGCTTCCTGTTCGGTCATCTCCATCTAGTTGAGCAAAAGGAGGATGTTCTAAATTACCAAAGGAATTGCCCAATGCTTGAACAGCACCTTTTGCACCATTTTTCATTTCAAACAAGCAGCCTAAATCTAAATCTATATTACTACTTCTTAGAGCTCCAAAAAAGCCCTTTTTTTGTACTTTTTGATTCCAATTTAAATTAACTAAAATCTCACCTAAATCGGTATTTTCTTTTTTTGTAAGATTTATTTTTTGTCCTTTTTTCAATTCTATAGCCATAGTAATCTTCCTCCACAAACATAGATTTATTTAAATGGTAGCACTTAATAAGTCAATATTCAACAAGATTACAATAATAATGTTCAAATTATACTAATTCTACTAAAAAACAGGAATTACAATTCCTTTATATTTTTCTTCAATTAAGTTTCTTGCTTTATCTGATGTAAGAACTTCTTGTAGAACTTTAATTTTTTCACTATCTTTATCTTCAGTTCTAAATGCTAAAAGATTAGCATACTCATCATTCACTGGTGCTGTGTAGATTCCATTTTTCTTAGCATTAAGACCAGCAGGTACTGCGTAAGTAGTGTCTATAAATGCAGCAGTTACATCTGGAAGAGAAGATGGTATTTGAGCAATATCTAATTCTTTGAATTGTATGCCCTTTGGATTTTCAATTATATCTTTAGGACTAACTAAATTATTTTCTTTAGGTAAAGTTAAAAGTCCCATACTTTCAAGATATCTAAGGTCTTTAGAACAAGAAGATGGATTGTTGCTTATTGCAATTGTATCTCCCTTTTTAAATTCATCAACAGATTTTATTTTGTAAGAGTAAAGTATGGCTGGGCATACATATAGTTTAGTTCCTGCCATTATTTTATAGCCTTTAGCTTTAACAGCTTCTTTTAGATAAGGTTCATGTTGAAATAGATTTGCATCAATTTCGCCATTATTTAAAGCTTCATTTGGAAGTATGTAATCGTCAAAGTTTTTAACTTCTAAAGTATAACCTTTTTCTTCAATAAGTGGTTTTAGTTCTTCTAACAACTCTCCACCTGGAACTAAAGTAGAACCAACAACAATTTTTTTATCGTCTTTAGATTTTGAACATCCAACTACAGATAAAGTAAATACTAGACATAATAACAAACTTAATAATTTTTTGAATTTCATAAAAATTCCCTCCTGAATATAATTGATTAGTTAAAAATAAAATACCCTCTTTTTATCACATTGTGAAAATAAAATAAGCCTGAGTATAAACTCAGGCTTTAAAAGCTAATTTAAACTCATCTTTCAGTACAATACTGCAGGATTTAGCACCAATGTATATTAAAATATACTGGTTGCTGGGTTTCATAGGGCCAGTCCCTTCACCACTCTGGATAAGAAGTATTAATTTTTAATTATGTTATACATATTAGCATGATTTCTTGTATCTGTAAACATAATTTTATAAATATTTTAAAATTTTTGTTATTTTTACTTAACACCTAAAATTCCAGAGACTAAAATATTAGTATCAGCACCCAAGAAATAGTCATTTATTTCAATAGTATCTAAAATAGTTCTCAATGAATTTTCCTCATGTTTTGTACCGATAAGTTTATCTTCTACAAAAGATACATCGCACTTCCCAAAGAAATCTCCAAAAAACTTTATACTAGTTATTATACCTTTATCAACATTTAAATTAAATTCTACATTTCCACCAACATATTTTAATTCATTTGAAAGAGAGTATTTCGGTGAATTACCAAAGTTCCAATCCCAAGTTTCATATTTTGATTTAGTAAGTTTTTCTATTTCCTCTATGTCATGTTTACTTAGAGAATAATTTGTATTATCAGCATTTGTCGCAGAAAGATAATTCATTATAGCATCTTTAAACTCAAGTATATCCATATCAGACTGTAAATGTTCACTTATATTGGTTACACGAGACTTTACAGATTTTATACCTTTACCCTCAAATTTTATGGGTTTTACTTTTAGTGCATTTGAAAGGTCATTTATCTCAGATGAAAATAAAAGTGTCCCATGATGCATTACTTTATTTTTATAGTTATGTTGAGCATTTCCAGAGAATTTTTTGCCATCTATAAGAAGGTCATTTCTTCCAGAAAACTCAGCACTGACATCTAAGGTTTTAAGTAAGTCTATTATTGGTTGAGTGAATCTTCTGAAATCACTAAAACTATTATTATTACAAGCTATAAATGTAAAGTTTATATTTCCTAAATCATGAAATACAGCTCCTCCACCAGATTGTCTTCTAACAACTGGGATTGAATGTTCTCTTATATATTCTAAGTTTATTTCAGAAAGTGTATTTTGATTTTTTCCAACAATTATAGATGGTTCATTCCTCCATAAAATAAATAAATCTTCGTCAAAATTTTTAAGTAGATATTCTTCCATTGCTAAATTGAAATAAGGGTTTGTTTTTTCATTGTAAATTAATAACATTAAAGTAATTCCTCCATATAATTGATAAAATTTTTTTAGCTGATTTTAGTACAATTAATTTTATAATTCGACAATGATATAAAAAATCCTTTAAAGTAAAATTTTTAAAACTTCCTTGCAAAGTTTAAATAAATAATATATACTCAAAATATATTTAATAAAAGTGAATAAAAGGGTAGAGGCGCAATAATCTATCAGTACTAATAAGGAGTTAAGCACAAAGAATTATTGGGAAAGGGGATATTGCCGAAGTTTTATAATCGATGCTTTAAGATTATATTGCTGGGGGTACATAAAATATATGTACAACTGTCACAGGTTTATTTGTGGTGAGCTATCATTTAAGGAATTATATTATATTTGTTTTTTAGTATTATCAATGTATGTAATGTTTAAGCCTTGAGTGTTTACCACTCAAGGCTTTTTTATTTTATCATAACCCATAATACCCTATATAATTCACAAAATTAAAAAGAGAGGGAGATTTATATGAGAAATAAAAAATTTAACATTATTTTTCTGACGACAATTATGTTTATAATGTCAACTGTAATGGTATTTGCAGAGGAAGATATAGATACTATTGCATTAGCTAACGCAGAAAAATTTGGAATCTTAACTTTAATACCACCATTAGTTGCTATAATACTTGCATTTATAACTAAAAATGTAATAATTTCTTTGTTGCTAGGAATTCTTTCTGGGAGTTTTATAATTCAAGTCAGTGGCGTTAATGTATTTGCTGCATTTATACAAGCATTTTTAGACTTAGTAGATAGAGCTTTAGTATCTCTATCAGACCCGTGGAATGCGGGGATAATACTACAAGTCTTAGCAATTGGGGGAGTAATAAATCTTGTTGCCAAGATGGGTGGTGCCAAGGCTATAGCTGAAGCACTTGCAAAGAGAGCAAAATCAGCTAAAGGGACACAGATTATAACTTGGTTTTTAGGTCTTTTAGTTTTCTTTGATGATTATGCTAATTCATTAATTGTAGGGCCTATGATGAGACCTGTTGCAGATAAAATGAAAATATCAAGAGAAAAATTAGCATTTATAATAGATGCTACAGCAGCACCAGTTGCTGGGCTTGCCATAATATCTACATGGATAGGTCTTGAAGTTGGTTTAATACATGATGCTTTTGAAAGTATAAGTGTAGATGTTGATGCGTTTGGCATATTTTTAAATACAATACCATTTAGATTTTATAACATATTAATATTAGCATTTATTGTAATTTCAGCGTTATTATTAAAAGAATTTGGACCAATGAGAAAAGCTGAAATAAAATCTAGAAGTAGAAAAATTGGCACAGACCTTGATGAAGGCGTTGAAGAATTGGATGATTTAGCTCCAAAAGATGGAGTAAAATTAAGTGTATGGAATGCTATAATTCCAATAGGTACATTGATAGTAGTTGCACTAGCATCATTCTATTATAGTGGATATACATCTATAATGGGAGGTGAAGATAAGACTTTAATACAATTATTTACAAATTCACCATATTCTTTTGAAGCAATAAAAGAAGCATTTAGTGCATCTGATGCATCTAGAGCATTATTCCAATCTGCATTAGTTGCAAGTTTAGTTGCTATTATAATGGCTGTAGTTAAAAAGATTTTTACAGTATCAGAAGCAATTGATGTTTGGATAGATGGAATGAAAAGTTTAGTAATCACTGGTGTAATATTAATACTTGCTTGGTCATTAAGTTCAGTAATAAAAGAGTTAGGTACAGCTAAATTCTTGATACATTTATTATCTGGTTCATTGCCTCCATTCTTGCTACCAAGCTTAATATTTGGATTAGGAGCAATAATATCTTTTGCTACTGGAACAGCTTATGGAACAATGGGTATACTTATGCCACTTGCAATACCACTTGCATATTCACTAAATCCTGATATGTCTTATGTAATAGTAAGTACAAGCGCAGTTTTAACAGGTGCAATATTTGGAGACCATTGTTCCCCAATTTCAGATACAACAATACTTTCTTCAATGGGAGCTGGATGTAATCATATAGACCATGTTAATACTCAAATGCCATATGCCATATTTACAGCAGTAATTACTATTGTATTTGGATATATACCAGCTGGATTTGGATTGCCAATATATATAGTATTGCCAGTTGCTATAGTAGCTGTATTTGTAGGTCTTCAAATTATAGGTAAGAAAGTAGATGAAGTAGAAGTAGAACTTGCAGAATAAGGCTGTAAATGAATTTCACCTTCTATTATCATTATTTTATTTATTTTTAGATAATTTAAAAAAATTATTGAAAATAATAGCGAAATATAGTAAAATAAAAGAGTGATATAAGCGGATGTGGCGGAATTGGCAGACGCACTAGACTTAGGATCTAGCGCCATTGGCGTGGGGGTTCGACTCCCTTCATCCGCACTTTACAGTACTTAGTTGTGCTGAAAAAAACTGGGGTTGCTGGCTTTCGGAGTGGGCTATCCCGTTTTTATTTTTTGATAAATAACTATCTTAAAACATAATGCAAACATTTCTACTTTGTTTTTTAATCGAAAAAATAACTAAAAGTTAGATTATCCACAGAAAAATTGAAATTATAAGCAGTTACAAAGGATTTAAGAAGTTATTTTACCATTAATTTACTACTTATGAATGAGTCTTGATACGATGAAAAATACTAGAAAAATCAATATATGATAGATTGGCACTTTAATATGAGGTGCTTTTTTTAAATGACTAAAATTTTAAAAATATTCAAATCACATAACCATTCAATAGTTGTAATTCTATTAAAAATATTCTATTTTAAAAATCTTATTTTTCACAAGTTTAAAATTGTAAACGATTTCATCAAGTGTATGAATATACTTTTAACATGTTATAGTAAATCTCAATACAAATTTACATTTGGTTATTTGTGTGTTATTTTAATAATAAATTAAGTGAAAATGTTATTTTGCATTAATATATAATATCTTTGCAGAAGAGTGAATAATATAAAAGAGAAATGATTGATAATAAAAACTTAACAAAAAAATTAATACATAAAAAAAAATAAATATAATGTGTTGACATTTGATTTAAATATTCATAAAATAAAATTGAAAATAAATATTTCCAAGTGAGATTAGCGAGAGAGACCTTTATACAAAAAGGCGCCGAAGAAGAAATTTAAGAAATGCCAATCCTTAGAGAAGCTTTCAGGCAAAAATATCGCTAATTGATGGGACTCTGGAGAGACTTAAGTTAAATACTATAAGTCACCGAAGAAGCAGAATAATATTAAATTATTAAATCTTTCAGGTATACAAACAGGGATATATAGGCTAGGATTATTTTCTATGCTTATATATTTTTTTTATGAGAAAATACAGGACATAGTGGTGAAGTTGCTTAAATATAATAGGTTTAATTTTATGGGGAGGGTTATATATGAATGAATTAAAAAGAGTGCCTTTGTATAATACACACAAAGAGCTTGGTGCAAAGCTTGTTGAATTTGCTGGCTGGGAGATGCCTTTGGAATATGAAGGAATAAACAAAGAGCATAAAATGGTTAGAAAAAGTGCAGGTATATTTGATGTATCTCACATGGGAGAAGTAGAAGTAAAAGGAGTAGAATCAGAAAAATTTATACAAAACCTAGTTACGAATGATATAAGTGGATTAAAAGTCAATGACATCATATATACACCTATGTGCTATGAAAATGGTGGAGTTGTTGATGATTTATTAATATATAAGTTTGGGGAAGAAGATTATTTGTTAGTAATAAATGCAGGAAATATAGACAAAGATGTTGCCTGGATAATCAAGCAAAGTGAAGGATATAAAGTAAATATAAAAAATATATCTAATGAAGTTTATCAATTAGCAGTTCAAGGACCTAAAGCAGAAAAAATTCTTCAAAAAATCACAGACATAAATTTAGAATCAATAAAATTTTATAAGTCAATGCCAGAAGTAAAAGTATCTGGATACTCTTGTTTAGTTTCAAGAACAGGATATACTGGAGAAGATGGTTTTGAAATATATTGCAAAAATGAACATGTAAAAGCAATTTGGGATGAAGTCCTAAAAGTTGGAGGAGAAGATATATGTCCAGCTGGTCTAGGTTGTAGAGATACTTTAAGATTTGAAGCAGCCTTACCTCTATATGGACATGAAATAAATGAACACATATCTCCACTTGAAGGAGGATTATCTATTTTTGTAAAAGTAAATAAGGAATCATTTATTGGCAAATCAATCTTAGCAGAAGAAAAAGAAAATGGGATTAAAAGAAAATTAGTAGGATTTGAAATGCAAGGCAAAGGGATGCCTAGAAATGGATATGATATAAAAGTTGGAGATAAAACAGTTGGTTTTGTAACTACTGGGTGTGCATCTCCAACAACAGGGAAAATCTTAGGTATGGGAATTATAGATGCTGAATATGCAAAAGCAGGAACTGAAATAGGTATAGCCATTAGAAAAAAAGTTGTTCCTGCTATAACAGTTAAGAAGCCTTTTTATAAAAAACAATATAAAAAAGATAATGTTGTAGTAAATAAAGAAAATAAATTTTCATATATACCTGCTACAAATGAAGATAAGATAAAAATGTTAAAAGTAGTTGGATTAAACTCAGTTGATGAATTATTTTCAGATGTACCAGATGAACTAAAATTAAAAAGAGATTTAAATCTAGACAGTGGAAAATCTGAATTAGAAGTTAGTAAAATAGTAAAAAGATTGTCAGAGGAAAATTTAAGTCTAGAAGATTTAACTTGTTTTCTTGGAGCTGGTGCGTATGACCATTATATTCCATCAATTATAAAACATATAACTTCAAGGTCAGAATTTTATACAGCATATACTCCATATCAAGCAGAAATAAGTCAAGGAACTTTGCAAGTAGTGTTTGAGTTTCAATCCATGATTGCAGAAATTACTGGTATGGAAATTGCAAATGCATCAATGTATGATGGAGCTACTGCTGCAATAGAAGCATGTATAATGGCAATGAATCAAACTAGAAAAAGTAAAATAGTAGTATCAAAGACTACACATCCAGAAACTTTATCAGTACTAAGAACTTATTTACAATATAAAGATTGTGAAATAGTAGAAATTGATTTTTGTAGTGAATATGGAACTACAGATATAGAAAAATTAAGAGCTTCTGTAGATAAAGATACAGCATGTGTCCTTATACAAACTCCTAATTTCTTTGGGATTATTGAAGAAATGGAAGAAATAGAAAAGATAACTCATGAAAATAAAGCCATGTTAATTATGAGTGTTGACCCAATATCATTAGGTGTTTTAAAAACACCAGGTGAAATAGGAGCAGATATTGTTGTTGGAGAAGCTCAATCACTAGGAAATCCTCTTAATTTTGGAGGTCCTTATGTAGGATTTTTGGCTAGTAAATCTAAATATACAAGAAAAATGCCAGGAAGAATAGTTGGGCAAAGTTTAGATACAGAAGGGAAAATTGCATATGTATTAACTTTACAAACTAGAGAGCAACATGTAAGAAGAGAAAAAGCAACTTCTAATATATGTTCCAATCAAGCTCTAAATGCTCTTGTAGCATCAATATACATGGCTACTATGGGTAAAGAAGGATTTAAAGAAGTTGGTATGCAATCAATGAAAAAAGCACACTATGCTTATAATAAACTTGTGCAAACAGGAAAATACAGACCTATATTTAAAGGCCGATTTTTTAAAGAATTTTCAGTACAAGGAAATCATAATATAGATACTATAAACGATAAACTTTTAGAAGAAAATATATTAGGTGGTTATAATTTAGAACACAATTATCCAGAATTAAAAAATTCAACTTTACTTTGTGTAACTGAAAAAAGAAGTAAAAATGAAATAGATAAGTTAGTTGGAATAATGGAGGGGTTATAATGAAAGAATATAATAGTTTGTTGATAGATATATCTAAAAAAGGCAGAAAAGCATACTCAATTCCAGAGTTAGATATAGATGATATAAAAATAGAAGATATGATTGACCCAAGTATGGCTAGACAAAATGAATTAAACTTACCAGAAGTTGGTGAATTAGAATTAGTTAGACATTATACTTTATTGTCAAATAAGAATTTTGGTGTTGATACTGGTTTTTATCCCTTAGGTTCTTGTACAATGAAATATAACCCTAAAATTAATGAAGATATGGCAGCACTTCCAAACTTTACTGGAATGCATCCATATCAATCTCCAGATACAGCACAAGGGTCTCTTGCTCTTATGTATGATTTATCAAATAAGCTTGCAGAAATTACAGGTATGGATGAAGTGACACTTCAACCTTCAGCAGGTTCACATGGTGAATTTACAGGTCTTATGCTGATAAAGGCGTATCATGAAAATAGAGGAGACTATAAAAGAACTAAAGTAATAATTCCAGATTCTGCACATGGAACAAATCCAGCAAGTGCAGCTATGGCGAATTTTGATGTAATTCAAATAACATCTGATAAAAATGGTGCTGTAGATATAGATGCGTTAAAAGAAGTTTTAAATGATGAAGTAGCAGCCCTTATGCTTACAAATCCAAGCACTCTTGGGCTATTTGAAAAAAATATAAAAGAAATAGCTGACCTTGTACATGAAGCAGGTGGTCTTTTGTATTATGATGGTGCAAACATGAATGCTATTATGGGAATAACAAGACCAGGAGATATGGGATTTGATGTAGTCCATCTTAATCTTCATAAGACATTTTCAACTCCTCATGGTGGCGGTGGTCCAGGGGCTGGACCTGTTGGAGCAAAAAAAGAGTTAGTGTCTTTTTTACCAATTCCAGTAATTGAAAAACAAGAAGATAAATATGTATTAAATTATGACAGACCAAAATCTATCGGAAAAATTAAAAATTTTTATGGAAACTTTGGTGTCCTTGTAAGAGCTTACACATATATATTAACAATGGGAAGAGATGGACTTAAAGAAACTAGTGAAATGGCAGTTCTAAATGCTAATTATATAAAAGAAAGTATAAAAGATGATTATATTTTACCAATAGATATTTTATGTAAACATGAGTTTGTATTAGGCGGATTACCAAGAGGAGAAGCAAATATAAAAACTATTGACATAGCAAAGCGATTGTTGGATTATGGATATCATCCTCCAACAATGTATTTCCCTCTTATTATAAATGAGGCGCTTATGATAGAGCCTACAGAAAGTGAGAGTATAGAAACATTAGATAGTTTTATTGAAGCTATGAAGAATGTCGCAAAAGAAGCTAAGGAAGAACCAGAATTACTAAAAACTGCTCCACATAATACTTTAGTTAAAAGAGTTGATGATGCAAGAGCAGTGAAAAAGCCTATATTAACATGGTCACAAAGATAAATAATAAAAATAATAAATAATTTAAATATACAAAAATTTTATATTTGTATTAAAAAGCTATCTAAACTATCTTAAATTAGATAGCTTTTTTGTGTATATGTTGACATACATGGTATGTACTGTTAAAGTTTTTTATATATTATTAGAAAATGTGAGGATGTTAAATTTATGAACAAGGTAAGTGATGTAACAAAAGGTTATACTTTAGGGGTATTGGCAAATATTCTATTTGGTTTTTCTTTTTATTTTACTAAGACAGTATTAAATTTGGTTGACAATAAGGTTTTTACAGTATTATCATTAAGATTTACAATTGGATTGATAGCAGTAATAGCATTATATAAGTTTAAATTTATAAGCTTAAACTTTAAAGGTAAAGATATTAAATCACTTTTGATTTTATGTATGTTTCAACCATTTCTATATTTTATGCTTGAGACACTTGGAGTTAAGTATACATCTACATCAGAAGTTGGTGTTATGATATCTATGATACCAGTAGTTACAGGAATTATGGGAATTATATTTTTAAATGAAAAAATGAACTTGAAACAAGTAGTGTGCATCGAAATTGCAGTTTTTGGAGTTATAATAGTAAACTTACAAAATACAGGGAATCAAACAAGTAGCATGCTTGGAAGAATAATGATACTTGGGGCAGTAATTTGTGCTGGTGCATATGGTGTATATGTAAGAAAATTATCTAAAAGCGAATTTACACCAATTGAAATAACAGCAGCAATGCAACTAATTGGAACAATATCATTTACATCAATATCTGTTGGTGGTGAATTGATATCAGGGAGTCTAATAGAATATGCAAAAGGATTATTTAATATGGAGATTGTATTTCCAATAGTTTATTTGGGTATGGGGTGTTCTTTGTTAGCTATGTTTTTAAATAACTACTCAAGGTCTAAACTAGAGGCTGTAAAATCATCAATATTATCAAACATAGCTACAGTGGTATCTATATTTGCAGGAGTATTTCTACTGAATGAAGAGTTCAATCTTTATAGTATTGTAGGAAGTGTGCTTATAATAATTTCAATTATAGGAATGGTTATATATGGTAAAGAAAAATGTGAAGATTTGGAAACTGAATATACAGAGTAGTTTTATTTTATAGGATATAATAAATCTACTTATTCTTTTAACTTAATTTAAACTTAATAAAAATATATCGAAATTCATAAAAAATTTAGGAAATCTTAAGAATTATGATATTTAAATCTTTAGATTTATGTTTTATTATATAAACTATAATAAGATATATTAAACTAAATTAGAATTTTACAATATATTTATAGATATTAATGTTAAAGAAAAAGTTAAGTTGAAAGGAGTATAATATGGATAAAGTTAACCTAAAAAGATATAATTGTGATATAAATGTTGGATTAAACAGTGAACAACTTCAAAGTAGAATAGATGATAATTTAATTAATGTATTTGACAATGGAAAAACTAAAACATACAAGCAAATTTTTAAAGATAATATATTTACACTTTTTAATCTTATAAATATTGTTTTAGTTTGTTTGCTAGTTTCAGTTGGCTCTTTTAAAAATACCTTATTTATATTTATTGCTGTAATTAATACTATTATTGGTGTTATTCAAGAAATAAGAGCAAAAAGATTGTTGGACAATCTATCTGTTATAGTATCAAGCAAAGTATCTGTTATAAGGGAAAAAGAGAAAAGAGAGATTGATGTTCAGGAATTAGTGCTAGATGATATTATGATTTTAAAAACAGGAAATCAAATCTGTGCAGATTCAAAAGTTTTAGAAGGAAAGTTAGAGATAAATGAATCTCTAATCACAGGAGAATCTGATATTATTGTAAAAAACAAAGGCGATTTTTTATATTCTGGTAGTTTTGTAGTTTCTGGAGAGGCATTTGTAAAAGTTGAAAACATAGGAAAAGATAACTATGCAAATAAGATAGCTAATGATGCTAAAATTTCCAAGAAACACAATTCTCAACTTAGAAATTCATTAAATGCAATATTAAAAGTTGTTGGTGTAATAATTATTCCTTTAGGAATTATATTGTTTGTAAAACAACATTTTGGAAATGGAGATTCTATAGCAACATCTGTAGTAGGTACTGTGGCAGCTGTAAATGGAATGATACCAGAAGGATTAACGCTACTTACAAGTATTGCTTTAGCTGTTGGGACAATAAAGCTTGCAAGTCACAAGACTTTAGTTCAAGAATTATATTGTGTAGAGACTCTTGCTAGAGTTGACACATTATGTCTTGATAAAACAGGTACAATTACAGAGGGTAAAATGCAAGTTGATGATGTAGTAATGCTTGAAAAAGTTGATATAAACGAGATAATGGGAAATTTGTGTAATTCTCTTAAAGATGACAATGCAACATTAAATGCTATAAGAGATAAATATGATATTTCAGATACATATAAAGTAAAAAATTTAATTCCATTCTCATCAGCAAGAAAATACAGTGGTGTTGTTTTTGAAAATGAAGGTACATACTTAATAGGAGCTTTTGAGTTTATTTTTAAAGATAGATATAAAGACTTAAAAATAGAGATTGAAAAATATTCTAAAGCAGGAAATAGAGTAATAGCTTTAGCTCATAGTAACTCTTATATGGAAGAGCATAATATACCTGAAGATATAAAACCGCTTGCTTTTATACTGATATTAGATAAAATTAGGGATGAGGCCAAGGAAACTTTAGAATTTTTTTATAATGAAGGTGTAGATATAAAAATTATATCTGGAGATAATCCTATAACAGTAAGTGAAGTAGCAAGAAAAGCAGGTCTTAAAACAGCTAATAGATTTATTGATGCAACAACATTTAAAAATGATAAAGACATATATGATGCTGTTGATAAATATAGTGTTTTTGGAAGAGTAAGCCCACAACAAAAGAAACAAATGATTATAGCATTAAAACAACAAAATCGTACAGTAGCAATGACAGGAGATGGTGTAAATGATGTGTTAGCACTTAAAGAAGCTGACTGTAGTATTGCTATGGCATCTGGAAGTGATGCTACCAAAAATGTTTCTAATTTAGTTTTATTAGATTCAAACTTTGCATCCATGCCAAAGGTTGTTATGGAAGGAAGAAAGGTAATCAATAATATTCAAAGAGCATCTTCTTTGTTTTTAGTAAAGACAATATTTTCATTCTTCTTGTCATTATTAACATTATTTTTCTTTAGTAGACAATATCCATTTGTACCAATTCAATTATCCTTGATTGGAGCTGTAACAGTAGGTATACCATCATTCTTTTTAGCTCTTGAGGCAAATAGAAGTAGAATTTCAGGAAATTTCTTGCTTAATATATTAAAAAATGCTTTACCAGGAGCACTATGTGTAACATTAAATGTAATTATTGTTTACAATATAGTCGAATATTTAGGTTATAGTTCAAGTGTATTTTCTACAATGTGTGCTATATTAACTGGTATATGTGGTCTTTTGATATTAAGACAGCAATGCTTGCCATTTAATAAAGAAAGATTATTTTTAATTGTAAGCATGACTATATCATTTGTTATTGGTATTCTATTTTTAGGTGGACTATTCTCCTTTGTAGCTCTAAGTAAAGAGCTAATCCTTATAACTATGGTATTAGCGGTATTAATGCCAATTATGATAAAAGTTATGTTATTTGTATTAGATGAGATACTAGACACAATAGCTCCAGATTTAAACTGACTTGAATAATATAAAAAAGAGCAACTTAATATTAAATAGAGTTGTTCTTTTTTTATTTACATTAAATTTTATATAAGAATATCATGTATATTTATTAATCAGCTATGTATGAACAGCAATAGTCAACAACTTCAGTTACTTTTAAATCAAAGCTTGAATCAGAAGGAACATTAAATTTTTGACCTTCTGTATATGTTACAAACTCATTGCTTCCAGGCAGTTTTACATCCATGCTTCCAGCAAGCATTTCCATTATTTCTTCTTCTCTAGTAGAAAAAGTGTACTCTCCAGGTAACATCAATCCTAAAGTTTTTCTTTCGCCATTAGGAAATATTAGTACTCTACTACTTACCTTACCATCAAAATAAACGTTTGCTTTTTTCACTGCATTAACATTTTTAAATTCACTCATTAGACAAGTCCTCCAAAATTATTTATTCATATATATTATATAAGAATAATGTAAAAATTACTATATATTTACAAATAAAATTTAGTATTTCTAAAAAAAATTAATAAAAATAAAATAAGGAAATATTTTTAAAATAATAAATGGTAAAAATTTCATAGAAATATTATATTGAACTGACAATTTTACCAATATATAATAGGAGAGGAGTTTATGAGAATTGCCTTATGCTACACATTAAAAACATAAAGATAATGTATAATCTAAATATATATAAATATACAACCTAAAGTTTATAGTTATAGAAAGAGGGGATAAACTTGTCAAAGAGAATATTGGTCATAGAAGACGATATAGATATCCAAAATATAATAAAAACATTTTTAGAAAATGCAGGTTATATCATTATAACAGCAAATGATGGTCTTGATGGGATTGAGAAGTTTAAAAGACAACAATTTGATTTGATTTTATTGGATATTTTGATGCCAAAGATAGACGGTTTTGTAGTTTGTGAAATGATAAGAAATGAATCTAATATTCCAATTATTATACTTACAGCATTGGATGAAGAAACAGACCAAGTAAAAGGATTTGAATTAAAAGTGGATGATTATATTACAAAGCCCTTTTCTACAATTGTTCTTCTAAAAAGAGTAGAGGCAGTATTAAGAAGAATCGGTGACAAAGAAGAAAATCATGAAGATAGGGAATTTTTATTATATAGAGATATCAATATTGATGTTGAAGGATATAAAGTTTTTGTTAATGGTAAAAAGATTGAATTGACTGCTAGAGAATTTGAAGTTCTAAAAGAATTAATAGAACACAAGGGTCGTGTACTTACTAGAGAAAATTTAATAAATAGTCTGTGGAAGTATGATTTTTTAGGAGATGAAAGGGTTGTAGATACACATATAAAAAATCTTAGAAAAAAACTTGATGTGGATTACATAGAAACAATAAGAGGGGTAGGATATAGGATTGATGTATTGGATTAAGAAAAGTCTAAATAGAAAAGTTTTTTTAAGTACAACCTTGATACTTATTTTGTCCTGTACGCTAATTTATATATTTATCATGATGTCAATGCCCAAAACATATAAATCATACCTAACCGATGATATCAAAAAAAATCTTGATGAATTTGTTAAAGTTATTGAGAATACTAAATATGAGGATTCAGCACCTAAATTTTATGATTTTATAATTGAAAATAATGTGTCTATTGATTTAGTGAAAAATGGAAAATTAGTAGAAATACCATCTAATATAAAGTATGGTAAATTAGGTGATGAAAATATTATATCAAATAAGAAGCAAAAAGCTATATTCAATGAAGATAATTTTTTATATAAGTACTTAAATAATAATCAAATTTCGGGAAGTAGCTATGTAAGTGCTATATCCACTGAGATTACATTTAAAGATAGTTCAGATAAATATATTCTCTCTGTTGTACCAAAATTGATGGTAGTTGATGAAGCTTCTATAATTTTATTAAAATTGATACCAGTAGTCGCAATAATGATTTTGATAATATCACTAGTTACTGCATTTATTTATTCCAGAGTAATTACAAAACCTGTTGTCAAGATAAGTAACACCTCAAAAAAAATTGCACAGATGAATTTAGATGTTAGATGTGATGTAGAAAGTCACGATGAAATAGGTTCTCTTGCTTTAAGTTTAAATGAACTTGCACATAATTTATCAATTACACTTAATAATCTTGAACATGCAAATTCAAAGCTTCAAGAAGATATTGAAAAGGAAAGAAAGAACGAAATAAGTAGAAGAGCTTTTTTTGCAGCGGTATCTCATGAGCTAAAAACGCCAATTACGATTATAAAAGGTCAACTTGAAGGCATGATATATAATATTGGCATGTATAAGGATAGAGATACTTATTTAAGACATTCACTTAAGGTAATGGAAAGCATGGAAGAAATGGTACGTGAAATTCTTGATATTTCTCGTATGGAGTCATCTGGATTTAAATTAAATACAGTAGAAATCAATATGAGTTCATTAATACAAAAATCAATACAAAATTACTTAATATTAGCAGAAAATAAGAATATAGATATTCTTAGTGATATAGAAAAAAATTTATACTCTTTTGTAGATATAAAATTGATGAAAAAAGCTATTTCTAATATTATTAACAATTCAATTAAGCACTCAAAAAACGGTGCTTTGGTAAATATAAAATTGTATAAGAATAATGAATGTGGAGTTTTTGAGGTTGAGAATTCAAATACATTTATAGAAGAATCTGAGATAGAAAATATTTTTAATCCTTTTTATCGTGTAGATAAGTCACGAAGTAGACAATCTGGCGGAAGTGGTTTAGGATTGTATATTATTAAAATTATATTTGATATGCACAAGGTTAAATATAAAATTGAAAATACATCAGTGGGTGTAAAATTTACAGCTATATTTCCTATCGCATTAAAAAATACATTGCAGTAAATATTTTATAAATAAAATAACCCTATACTAAAATTTTAAAGTTAAATTTTAGTATAGGGTTATTTTGAGTATAAACATGTATTTAAAAAGTATTTAGGTGCCATATAAAAAACAAGGTAAGAACATATTAACTACATACTTCATTTATATAATAAAAAATGTAATAAGAAACTAAAAATATGAAAGGTGAGTGAAATATGAAAATCGATGTTAAAAATTTAAATATGACTTATAAAGCAGGGAAGGAAGCGCTAAAAAATATAAATATGAGTCTTGAAAGTCCAAATTTTATAGGCTTATTGGGTCCAAATGGAGCAGGAAAAAGCACTTTAATGAAGCTACTAACTTCAAGAATATTACAAACTTCAGGTCAGATTTTAGTAAATGGGAAACCTCTTCAACAGTGTGAGACAGAGTTAAAAAGTAAATTAGGATATTTACCACAAGAATTTGGATTATATGATGAATTGACAGTGTATCAATTCCTCGAATATATGTCAATTTTAAAAGGTATTAATAAAAACACAAAAAAGATAATAGAAGAAGTTATTAATCAGACCAATTTATTAGAAAAAAGAAACTCAAAAATTAAAACCCTGTCAGGGGGACAAAAACAGAGAGTAGGTATAGCCCAAGCAATAATGGGAAATCCAGGACTATTAATACTGGATGAACCTACAGTTGGATTAGACCCTGAGGAGAGAATAAACTTCCGTAACTTATTTTCAAAAAATTCAAGAGATAAAATTGTAATATTGTCGACACATATTATAGAGGATGTTCAGTCAGTATGTAATAGACTAATCGTGATAAATAAAGGAAATGTACTGTTTGATGGAAGCTCAGAAGAGTTAATTAAAAAAGCACAAGGACATGTTGGTATTTATGAAGATAAAAATGGAGAAATACATAAAAATGGAAAAAGCAAATTTAAAGTTACATCAAGTATTCTTACCACAACAGGAACTTCATATCGTATTGTAAGTCATAAACTTCCAGATTTTGCAATATCTGTAGAACCATCCCTAGAGGATGCATATATGTTTTTAATATCTGAGGAGGAGATAAAGTAATGCAATCAATTAAATTTATCAAAGATGAGATAAAGAGGCTTTTTAGTTCAAAGATTACATGGACTTTCATATTAGTAATAGCATTGATACCAGGTTTATCAATAATAATGTATGAAATGCCTGAATTATTACTACAAAGTAATTTAGGACAAGAGCTTAGTTTGAGTGTACCTGTTTTACTTAATCCAGCAAAACTAGGGGCTTTAATAGGCACAGTCTTATTTTCGATGTTTACAATATATGAGATGGATAATGTCTACAGAAACAAAACTAATGGGATTATAGAAACTATCATGGATGCCAAAAGTTTAAATCTAGCTAAGGTAATTTCTATTCTTGTATCAGCTATAGTATCTGTAATAATTTCAATGATTATCTGTCTACCATACTCTATCATTAAGATGAGTGAGGATTTTAGTTTAAATATTTATCTGATAAATTACTTAGTTTTAATGTTACCAGCTATATTATTTGGTATTTTACTTTCAGCTGGATTTTACTCTATAACAAGACGCATTGATTTAAGTATAATTATGTTACTTATACTAATATTTTTATCTATAAATGTAAAAGATAGTTATCTTATTGATTGGGTACAGACAAAGGTAACTATTTACTCTTCTAGTTTTGGAAATGCCTTGCAATTAAGAGCTTTATATTGGAATAGACTGCTTTGGAGTTTCGTGTCAATATCAACTTATTTAATGGGTGTAATATGCACAAGAAAATATGAAAAAAATATCTTTTCATCTATGATGTTTAATATGAAGAAAGTATCAATATCAATTTTAACTGTAGTGTTAATTGCTAGTTCTTATAGTATATATGCATTAGAACCGTATTATGATGATAGTCCTCCAACTAAAATGGAGAATGTAGTAGATAAGAAATCTGGTTCAGGTGTAGTTATGGCTACTAAAGAGGATGAAAAGTTAAATAAGGATATAAAATTAATTGATTCAAATCTTGATATAAAAATAAATCCTAAGAAGGCAAGCTTGGATGGGAAAATAGAATATACTATGGAAAATAATAGTGGTAAAGAACAAAAATTGAAATTTGATTTAAATCCTGGATACAATGTTAAAGATATCAAGATAAATGGTAAAAAAGCTAAATTTGATATCTCTAAAAAGAAGCAACCAGAAGGACGAATTAGTTTAGATACAACTAAAGAAAAAAATCTTAAAATTGAAATTGAGTATGGAGGTAAATTAATAAATAATCAATTGCTAGAAGAAATTCTTTCAGGATATATAATAAGTGAAGAGAATATTAAGATAGTTGGTAGCTCAATATACCCAGAACCTAAAATTGATGTTATGAATACAATGGAATCAATGATTCACGGTAACATCACTTTACCTACAGGTATAACACCTGTAATAAGTGGAATAAGTACAGAAAAGCTAAAAGTTGATAAAAAGAATAATGAATGTACATGGAAATTCAATACACAAGGAACTAAATTAACTATAATAGCTGCGGACTATGTAAAAAAAGATATACAAGCAGGTGGGATTAAGGTACAGTTTTATTATAATAGAAAGAATGAAGACAAGATAAACAAAATGAATGCAGAGAAAATTATAAAAGATTCTATTGCTTTTTATATGAAGCAATATGGAGAATTAGAGCGTTATAAAGTTATTCCACTTAAGTTAGTAGAAGGAGGAGCTACATCAAGCATTGGGACTGGAGGAAAAGCATATGAGAATATAAGTTATATGGATGAAAGTATTTTCAACCCAGGTGTATTTGAAAATAGTATAGGAGAAGGTAGTAATGGGGCTGAAGTTTTGGCACATGAAATATGTCATCAATGGTGGGGAATTATAGTACAAGTTGATCCAATGGTATCACCTTGGTCAGCAGAAGGTATAACAAATTATGCGACTAATAAGTTTATGGAGTATGAATATGGAAAAGAGTATAGTAAAAAAACTATAGATAATTGGAAAAAAGAAAATGATAAACTTAATAGGAATTTCTATATGAATAATCCACAATATCTAGAAAAGTTACCTGAGAACTATGTATTCAATATTTTATCACCTAATTCTATGAGACTTCTTTACAACAAAATGCCACTACAACTTTTAAAGGCGGAAGAGATTTTAGGTCAAGATAAATTTGAAACTATTCTCAAAAGTTTATATGATAAATACAAGTACAATATATTAAAATATGATGATTTCTTAAAAGCTTGTAATCTTACAGGGGAGGAATTGAATCTTGAATAATTTAAAAATAATGAAATATGAAATGAAGAGACTATTATTTTCTAAGGTGTATTTAGTTTTACTATTAATAACAGGATGGTTCTCCTACAATGTTCTTAAGACAAAAACAATCTATGGTTTAAATGATACAGCACCATTTTCAGAGTGGAGCTATTCAAGTTTTTTACTTGATGTAAATCCATTTTTACTAGTTATAGTTCTTATGTTTTGTACATATATATTTTCAAAAAAAGAAGAAGCAGTAAGGACAATTACTATGACAACTAAGATAAAGCCTACAACATATTTTTGCTTAAAAAGTATTACAATAGCAGTTGGATATCTTCTAACAGTTGCAATTGTAATTGCGATAAGTTTTATTTTTTACAATAGAGTATTTCAATTCAATAACTTTGGTCAGTTTGTACAGCCTATATTTCTTATTTTAATACCATCTGTATTATTTGTATTAGGGATGGGTATGTTTATTGGTAATATAAATGGAAATTTACTATATATTTTTATTCCAATAATATTTCTTATAACAAATTCTGGTGCACTATCTATTATATCTGGTAAGAGTCTAGTAAACTCTATACTGGAGAGTAAAGTTGCAGATATGATGGGGAATCTTGCATTTAATATTCCACAGGGATTTGTAATCAGTAGAATATCACTTGGAGTTATAGGTATACTCTTAATAGTTAGTGTATGTAAAGCATACAACAAAAGTAAAAATAAAGTTTAAAAATGCTTACAAAGAAAAAATTGATTAGTTCTATAAAATCATAATTATTTTTTTAATATTTGGATGTATATAGATAATCTAAGATGTGAATAGGGGATTATATTAAGGGAAATATGATATAATTACTAAAGTTATAAATAGATTAAAGAAAAAGAGTATATTTTAACCTATAGTTTTTTAGGTTCAAAATATACTCTTTTACTAGTTATATAAATTAAACAAATTCTATATAATCAAAATTTTTATTATAATTCTATATTAGGTTCTTC
Source organism: Clostridioides sp. ZZV14-6009 (assembly GCF_020658095.1). NCBI lineage: Bacteria > Bacillati > Bacillota > Clostridia > Peptostreptococcales > Peptostreptococcaceae > Clostridioides > Clostridioides sp. ZZV14-6009. Next base: position 150,447 of record NZ_JAGWDG010000006.1, on the reverse strand, counting down.
AATTAATTTTCCACATACATATCTATGAATGATATTTCTGTCATCACCAACATATATAAATCTTTCAAGTCTTTCAGGTATAGAATAATTGTCATGATTTAAATCTGAATCATCAATAATTAATGCATCAAAATCGTAGTCTTCTTCAAAACTACCAACATTTCCAAAAAAACTTCCTCCACCTTTAGTTGCAATATAAAAGGCTTCAGATAAAGATAGAAAATTGCATTTCTTATTAGAATTTACCCAGTATAATTTTGATAACTGTATTGCAGATACTATTGCCTTAAATATTGATAGTGTATGGCCACCACTTATATCAGAACCAAGGGCTAGTTTAATATTATTATCAAGTAATTTTCTAATAGGCATAGCTCCACTACCAACATTAAAATTAGAAGCAGGACAATGAACAGCCATAACCTCATTTTCTTTCATTAAATCTATTTCTTCTTGAGAGCAGTGAATACAATGAGCCATTAATGTAGGGGTTTGACCAAATAAATTGTATCTATTATAGGCATCTCCATAAAATTTAGATTCAGGTTCTAAACTTTTAACCCATTCAATTTCATCATGATTTTCAGATAAATGTGATTGTATAGGAACATTATATTTTAAACATAAATCGCCTAATTCTTTTAAAAGTTTACTTGTACAACTAGGTATAAATCTAGGCGTTATAATTGGTTTTACAATAGAATTTATGTCATTGTATTTGCTTATTATTTCTTCTGTATCGTTGATAGAATCCTCCGTATTTTCTAGTAGAGTGTCAGGACAATTCATGTTCATATTTACTTTACCAACATATGCTCCAAGACCAACCTCTTTAAAAATATCCATAAGTTTCATAGAAGCTTTTTTATGTACTGTTGCAAATACAGCTATTCTAGTAGTACCTGCTTTCCAGACTTCTTTTACAAATTTTTTATACATCTTTGTAGCATATTCTATATCTATATACTTTGATTCTTCTGGGAATGTATAAGTTTCAAGCCATGGTATAAGTTCTTTATCCATAGCCATGCCTAAATTTCTAAATTGGGGTGCATGACAATGAAGGTCGTTCATACCAGGTATTATAAGTTTATCAGTGTAGTCTATGATTTCTAAATTTTTATATTCTTTAGGGATATCTTTAAAGACACCTTTTACTTTGCCCTTGTTTAGTATAATGTAGCTATTTTCAAATACTGTAAAAGTATCTGAGGTCTTTGTAAAAATTATATTTCCTTTTATTGCTTTTAACATATAGCTCTCCTTAGTTTTAAATTTGTTAACTTTAATATATAAGTAATATATAGGCTTTATTGATTAAAATTTTACCATATGTATTATATCAAATCTGAGTTATAAATACTATTAAATAATAGTAAATAGTAGTGAAATACAGTTATTTAGTAGTATTTAAGACCAGACATATAATTGACATTAAAGAAAAAAATGTCATCAATTAACATAAAACTGAGCTGTTATCTAAAGAGAGTATTGATTATATATTCAACCCAAAATAGTAACAATGTATTATGGTCTGCTTGGATAGGGTTCTATAATAACAATAGAAGCAGTAGTAAATTTTACAGAGAACCATTCTACTGTCTGCTGAAATATTTGTTCTTCATTTATTGTAGCATTAAGGTTATAAGGAATTTATTGATTAAGTAAATAATTGTGAGTGTTCTATGTAATGCATTAAAACATACAATATTGTAAATATTATCTATCTTATAGGTTTATATTCCATTTTAGATTCTTCATCAGTTCTCTCAATTTTAAAAATGACAGGACGAATTCCATCATTACAGGAGCATATAGCCACTCCTTCTTTATCTATCCAATCTCCATAGTAAAATTTTTCACTACCATGAGATAAAGCAAATACATATTGATACATTGCTTTCCATGCTTCATCACATAATTTTTCAGGTTTAGCAAAATCTCCAAAAAATACTTCCCCTACTTCATGCATAGGACATTTCCCAATACCTTTACATCCATACTCATCTGCTAAGTCTTTGTGGAATGTTGTTTTTATCACTTCTATTTTACATTTTTTCATGAAAGTCATCTCCTCATATTTTTTAACTTTTATTTATATAAGTATATGTACTATTTTATATTTAAACAAGTACTTACTTTTAAGTAAGGTACTAACGTTTAGGATAGTAGTTTTATTACATAATGGTGATTAAATGAGTATGAAAAACTACAATATATCTGATTTAACTAATATAACTTCTACACCATTTGGATATACTCTTTCAATTATTGGAGGGAAGTGGAAAATTATTATATATTCACTTTCAAAAAAGGGATTGTCATTAATTCCTATTTTAGAGGAAATGTTGCAAATGGGATGAAAATAAAAAAATAAAAAATATATAAATAAAATGATTGTTTTTCTTGAATTTTTTATATAAATATGGAAATTTGTCTAGTTATACGTTTTTATTGACCAGTTACGCAATTGATATTGAATATTCTAAATATTGATGTTACTTTATATATGATTTAAGTGTAATAGGGGGATATTTTATAAATATGATTTGCGTTATAGATAGATAAAATTTGAAGTAGTAAAAACTTAGATTCATATTTGATGAGATTGTAGAATCTGTGTATAGAATGATTCATGTGTTTCAAGAGAATATAAAAGGTGTAATTTGTATTAGTTGTTTTGTTTTATAGTATACACTTTTAAATTGTATAATGAAAAAGTAAAGATGTACTCCCAATACATCTTTACTTTAAAAGAAGTTATAGTTACTTACAAAGTATAAAAAATTATATAGTTATTTAAGGTAGAAAATCTAAAAAGGTTTTTCTAGAAAATGAAACTTAATTTTAATTATATCTACTTACTAACAATAAAACTTGATATAAACAAGATTCAACTACAGTTTCTCCATATTCTGATATAAAATCATCTAATTGTGTATCTATAAAATTACAATAATCATATGAACTACTGATATAAGCAGTTAATATATGTGTACATCTGTCTATTTCTCCAATAAACATATTATCCATCCCCCTAAAAACTTTAGTAAAAATAAAAAAATTATATATGTGCTAACTTGCTAACATAACTTACAAAGAATTTTTTAGTACTTATCACTATAACTTTTATTACTAAATTTTTCTAGTTTTACCAATTTAGTTTTTATTCTACAAGTTAATAATACTAGAATATGATTTATTATTCAACATGCTTGTTTTAGATTAAAAAATATTATAAAATTATATTTATTTTTTGAAGAATAAACTACAACAATAAACTGATAAGGTTTACATGGGTGCATTGACTTAAAGGCTTATATATTCGAATTAATTAAATTTAAAGTAGAGAATAAACATAAAAAAGTATTCAGTGATATATTATTAAAATGAATGTAAGAATAAATAAAGTGAGATGTTGGAATATTAAAATCAACAATAAGATAAAAAATAAAATTTACTGTTACTGTTAGTAAGAACTTTAAAAGAGATATTTTAAAGAGGATGTAAAAATTAATTGATTTACTTATAGATATTTAAAAGATATAAAGAACTTGTAGATAGTTCTTTATATCTTTTTTATTATGCTAAAAAATTTTAAGATACAACAAAAAAGATAAGACTATACCTATAGCATATATATATTCTTTTATAAAAATAAATAAAACAAATGCAATTAAATTCGGTTAAACCTTAATTATTTATATGTAATATCCTGATTATCAATAATAAAATTTCTTTATTAAATATAAAATGCAATTTAAATCACTATTTGATAATTTTTCCACAATATGGGCAATAAGTGATATCCTTTACAAGTTCCATTCTTGAATTTAAATAATGATTACAATTTGGGCAACGATAAAATTTCCAATCAATAAAAATACCAACAAGTACAAAAATAATTGATATTATATAATTTTCTATAAAAAAGATAAATGCTGCTCCAATAACAAACATAGCCATAGATGTTAAGAAGATTATTTTTAATTTGGTATAAATATTTATACTTTTCATACAATCACCAACTTATTTTAGATTTAATCTTATTAATAAAAGTATAGCAAGTTTATTAATAAGATTAAATCTAAAAAATTACAATAAAAATAAGTAGCGAATAAAACTAAACACATAATTTAAATAATTTAAGTTTTATTTAAGGTTAGAATTATATTGATATAAGATTTAAGTTTTATTATGTATATAGATAAAAAGCAATTAAAAATATTATCTCTATTTGCACACAATCAAAATCAAATTTTTAGTATAGTCATCTATACTTATTTAAGCTGTCTAATATTGAATAAGAGTGTTTATTTTGAGGGTTATATACGATGTTTGTATATAGCCCTTTTTATATTGTCATTTATTATTAAGTATTAAAACAATATAAATTATTTAAAGCGTAAGAGCAGGGGGGTTGTATTAAAGTACAATACTTACTGCTTTTTTTATTTTAATTATAAAAAGAGAGGAAAATTTATATCATGAAAAGAATAGAAGAAGATTTAACTACTGGTAATGTGTTTACAAAGTTAGTAAAACTTAGTATACCATTATTTTTCATAAATTTATTGCAATCATTTTATAATATTGTAGACATGATTGTTGTTGGTCAAATAGTAGGAAGTACTGTGTTTGTATTTGGATACAATTCAATTTGTTCTATTCTTAGGGGACTTGGAGAGACTAAACAAGCACATATTTCCAGCGATTATTGGGGTAGTCTATTTTTATAAAAGAAAATGGAAAGGTATAGCTGAGCATGTCAGAAATTAATCGTTTTAAACAGATGAAATAATAAACTAGTGGTTTTGATATAAATAAAATCAAAACCACTAGCTAGCTATTACACTGTTTTATATGAGCTATTCTATTTAGTAAGCATGACTTTAATCTTAAATTAACAATTAATAAAACTCAATTATTTATTGTATAAAGTTAGTCATAACTTTTTCTTCATATTGAGGGTCTTTGACTCCTGTTTTTTGCCCAGCTGAAATACACTTAAGGAGCCATGCCATGTTTTCACCTAAAGTTCTCATAGTTTGTAATCCCTCTTTATCTTTCATAACTTCCTCTGGTGTAAAACCATGCACCTGATTCCAGTATTGTGATGATACAATAGGCATATTACTAATTGAGAAATATTTATTTAGTTGGTCAAATGTTGCAGTTGCTCCACCACGTCGACATGATACAACTGATGCACCAAGTTTCTTTGCCATTTTACTTCCAGCTGAAAAAAATAAGCGGTCAAGAAATGAAGTTAGTTGTCCACTTGCACCAGAAAAATATACAGGAGAACCAACAATAATGCCATCAATATTATCTAGTTCTTTCGCTAACTCATTGACCTTATCATTCCAAGTACATTTGCCAGTTTGAAAGCAGGATGAGCAAGCGATACAACCTGGTATTGGCTTTTTATCTAAATACAATATTTCGGTTTCAATATCATGCTTATTTAATGTTTTAGCAACTTCATTTAATGCTGTATAAGTACATCCGTATTGGTTTGGGCTACCATTTATTAATAAAACTTTCATTAGAAATTCCTCCAGTAAACTTTATTTAATAGACATTCCAAGGGTCTTTGCTTTTTCTAAAATAGGTTTTCCATGAATATCTCCAATTTGCATGACACCACCAGCTAAGACCTCGCCTAAATTTTCCCATCCTAAATGTTTGATTAATCCGTTATAATACTGTATAGTTTCATCAAAATCATGTCCTTCTGCTACCATTAGCAAAATACAGTCTTTTTTGGGATTGTTGTAGTTGGGGTCAATTTCTGCTACAGCAAATAAACGGTCAAATGCGCACTTAAGTTGTCCACTGATACTCCAGTAATAGAGTGGAGACGCAAGTACAACGATGTCTGCTTCTTTATAGTATGGATAGATTTTATCCATATCATCTTTTTGAACGCATGGACTTTCAGTATCTTTGCCACCACCGAAACAGCCCATACAAGGGTGTATATTCATTTGTTGAAGATTAAAACTTTTAACTGTATTTTCAGATTCTTCAGCACCTGACACAAATGAATCTATAAGTACAGATGTATTTCCATTTGTTCTTGGACTTCCATTTAAAACAATAATTTTTTTGCCCATTTAAAACACCTCCTATTATTAAATTTATCAGTGATATGAAACTACATTTGTTATAAGTTTTTTATAACTTGAATTGAAGAGTAATTGAATTAAAAATTTGACAATATGCTAAAGTACTAGTATTTAAGCAAGATTTATATGTATTATAGCAAATTGACTTTTAATTGTTCTTACACTATAATTTTATTATAAATTAGTTAAAAGACAAGTACGCACATTTTTGTTCAATACTAACCTAAAGGAGAGTGTAGCACATGGGTATGGATTGTATCTCACAGGCAGATTTAAGTGAAACAGGGTTTAGTTATACACTTTCACTGATTAATGGAAAATACAAGATGGTAATTCTTTATTGCCTTGCTGAATTTAAAGTTGTTAGATATAATGAACTAAAACGTTATATAAAGACTATTTCTTATAAGACTCTGAGCTTATCATTAAAGGAATTGGAAGCAGATGATTTGATTATTCGTACTGAATATCCTCAAATACCACCTAAAGTAGAATACAGTTTATCAAAGAGAGGGAAGTCTCTGATTAAGATTTTAGATGCAATGTGTGAGTGGGGAGAACAGAATAGAATTTAATTTTATATTTGAAGATTGTACATATTATAAAAAGACTGTAGGTAAGTTTGAATTTAAACAAATATACTTACAGTCTATATTTAAAAAAATATATATTTTCATTTATAATTTAAAAAGTTTATTTTAGATATTTATTATGAAATTTCACCACCAATTTCTTTTATATCATCTTTGTGGATTATACAAGCTTCTATGGCTAATTCCAAACCTTTAACTATTTCTTCTAAAGACATAAATGGTGTATTCTTTTTATCTATTATTTGTGAAGTCACATATGGTATGTGTATGAAGCCTCCTCTTATATTAGGATATTTTTTATCTATCATGTAGAGAATTCCATACATTACATGATTACAAACAAATGTACCTGCAGTATTTGAGACACTAGCTGGAATTTTATTTTCATTCATATGTTTTGCCATGGCTTTTACAGGTAATTTTGAAAAATATGCAGGTTGACCATCTTCCTTTATAACAGTGTCTATAACTTGATTTCCTTCATTATCTTTTATTCTAAAATCATCTACATTTATAGCAACTCTCTCAGGTGTAATATCAAATCTACCTCCTGCTTGTCCGACTGATATTACTATATCAGGGTTGTGTTTTTGAATAGCTTTATCTATTGCTTCAACAGATTTTGTCATAACTGTTGGTATAGTTATTTTTATAATTTCTGAGCCCTTTATATTATCTTTGACCCTTTCAACAGCTTCTTGAGCTGGATTTATTGGTTCTCCACCAAATGGGTCAAATCCTGTTAATAAAACTTTCATTATTTTACCTCCTATTCATATTAAAATCCTAAAAAATACATTACTAATATGTGTGCTACAATTAATATTAAAGCAACTGGTGCTTGATACTTTATAACAACATAATCATTTTTACATTCAAGTAAAGCTGCTGGAACTATATTAAAATTAGCAGCCATTGGAGTAAGTAGAGTTCCACAATACCCTGCTGTTAATGCTAATGCTCCAATTATAGCAGGATTTCCACCTTGAGACAATACAAAAGGAATTCCAATTCCTGCTGTTATGACTGAAAATGCAGCAAATGCGTTTCCCATTATCATAGTAAATATAACCATACCTAATACATAAGCTATAACACCAAATAATCTATTGTCAGTAGGAACTACTCCTGATATCATACCTGAGATAACTTCGCCAACTCCAGCTTGAGTAAACAAAGCACCTAATGCAACTAAAAGTTGTGGTAGCATACTAGCTGGTCCCATTTGTTGAAGTAATCTTGAACCATCGTGAACTGAGGTAGATGATTTTGATTTGGTTATTATAAGAGCAGATATTAATGCGATTATTGAACCTACACCTATTGCAAACTGTGAAGAGTTATCAAAATTAGAAAGACTCATAGCTACAATTACTGCTGCAAAAGCTAATATTAATGATGGTATGAATATTTTATTTTTAAGTTTGTCTGCCTGTTCTTTCCCAAAATTTTCATTTGGTTCTTCGTATCTTGCAAATACGACTTGTTTAGTAAGTGTTAATAAACTAGACAATATTAGTATGATTCCTATTATATTAGCTGGAATTAATCTTCCAAATATAAATGGTAGTGATATTAGTATCCAAAATAATGATGTACCATATTTTTTATTATTGTCTATTGTAGTAAAAGACCTGTATGCTATGACAATCATTAAAAGCCCCATTAATGCATAAAAAATTTCCAACGATATGTTTATAAAATTTTGCATTTTTATACCTCCTAAATAAATCTATCTCTTATGACTTTTATTTAATTTTTTATCATATAGAGTAAATTGGATTGTGGCAGCTATAAATGCTATTACGGCCATAATAATATTAGCTTTTACAATCTCAATTCCAGTTACATTATATCCAAATTGAGTAAGAGTAGATGCTATAAGTAAAACTCCACTACTACCTGCAAACAAGTTTTGACCATAGAAGTTACCATAGTTTTCTGATGCAGCAGATAATGCTTTTATGGCTTCTTCGTCTGATTCTTTTAATTCATCACTGTTGCTTAATCCAGCAGCTTGTGCCATAGGATTAACAAGTGGTCTTACAAATTGAGGATGTCCACTCATTCTTATTGATAATGCTCCAGCTATTTGTCTAGCAAACATATATATACTCAGTACTTTTCCTGTTGTGAGTCTTTGTAATTTTTCTATTAGAGAAACTGCTCTTTGTTTTAATCCATATCTTTCCAAAACACCAATTACGGGTAGTGTTAGTATAAACAATGACACACCTCTATTTGAGACAAAAGAATCTCCTAGTATTGTAAAGATTTGATTAAAATCTAATCCTGCTACAAGTCCTGTTGCTATTCCTGCTAATAATACAGTAAATAATGTATCAATTTTAAGTATAAATCCAATCACAACTATTAATATACCAATTAGTTTTATCATCAATTATTCTCCTTCCATTTTTTCTATTTTGATTTGATTTTACTAAATAAATAAAGTTAAACTCTTTTTATAGTATTTACGTTAATATGACTATTATTATAAAATTTAATAAAAAATAAGAAAGTAACTTTAAAATACTTATTTTAAAGTTACTTTCTTATTTTTATTTTAGTTTATTTAAAGTTTGTGTTTTAAAGTAATTTAACAAGAAGACTGCTTTTTTCTAAAATAGTAGCGATTTCTTTTGTATCAATTTGTTTAATTGTTTTTATGTAGTTTGGTTTTATAGGATGAGTACCTATGTATTTTTCAAATAACATAACATCATGCCAACTACCAAACTTGTATCCTGTATTATGATAAATACCACATAGTTTGAAACCAAAGTGTTGATGAAGTCTTTCGCTTTTAATATTAGGTGATGTAATGCTAACATATAAGTTTTGAATATTTTGTAATTTTAATATATCTATTATTGAATTATAAAGAGCTATGCCTATTTTACAACTGACAAACTTTTCGTCAACATAAATTGATAATCCAGCATTCCATTGATAAGCAGTTCTTTCATTATGTTCATGAGCATAAGCATATCCAACAATTTTTTCGTCAATTAAACATACTAGATATGGATATTTTGAACAAATTGTTTTTATTCTATTTTTAAAATCACTAATATTTGGTACATCGTATTCAAAAGTAATTGCTGTATTAGTGATATATGGTGTATATATTGCTAATATTTCTTCAGCATCTGTTTCCTTTGCCAATCTGATTTTAACTTTTCCCATAAATATCATCTCCAATGTAGTAAATATAATAGTTTTTATTTTATAATGTTCAAGTTTAAATGTGAAAACATATTATGTACTTTATTATATTTTATATCAAAAGCTATATAAGGGAAAGTTATGTAACCAAATGTACAAAAATATATGGCAAAACGTTCTATGACTTTTGAACTCTTTGAAACAAAGCAGGGGTAGATGAATTTATCAACGAAGAGTATAGCTTATTTTAGTCATTAAAATTTCTTAAAAAATTATCTATATTATCCTGTGATATTTTCAAACTATTGTAATCATTTTTTGTAACTGATTTCATAATCAATTTGTCAAAAAATTTCATTTTCTCTAATCTAGCTTCACCACCAAATACACTTATTGATTTTGCACTCTTTAATAATGATGATGGGAAATTGCTTGATAGATATTTATCCGTTTGCTCAGAGAATGCGCAACAAAGAAAGATTCCAACTTTCTTTTGGTTTAACAATTCTATATTATCATTACAGAATGTACGAATTTCTTTTGAAACTGAACCCACATATATTGAACTTCCAATAATAATGGTATCAAATTTTAATAATTCAATTTTACTGTTTTTATCTTTAATATCAACAATAGTAACATTATTTGATAGTCTACTTTTTAATATATTTGCACAGTCTGCGGTACAACCATATTTACTTGAATATATAATAATAGTATTCATATTTTACTCTCCTTTTTGTAAAGCATTTTCTACAGCTTTTCGTATAGTATCACTGCTGTAAGTTGCAGAAGTTATAGCATCTACTTCTAAAGACTGTTGCTTAATAATATTATTTACAATCTTTTCAGCTGGCTTGCCTAAAAGAGTGTCATGTTTCAATATATCAATATCTTTTATTACTCCATTGTTAACTTCGACAGATACAGTAGCTTTTACTAAACCATTATCAGCACTTCCAAGATAAGTACCATTTTTTATTTTAGTAGGATTTATATTTTGTACTACTAATTTTTCTGGTTTCAAATTAACTACAGCTACAATAATAATACATATAAATATAAAAAATAAAACTGTTAATACTTTTAGAATTCTTAAAAATTTATTTTTCTTATTAAGATTTTTGCTGTGAATGCTCATTGTAAATTCCTCCAAGTAAAATATCCATGAAATTGTCTATAAATTGTGGGAAGTTATGTAAAGAATACAATTGATTTTCAACAGCACATAAAACAAAGCCTAATAATGCACTTATAAGCATCCAAGAAGCATTATCTATATTTGGTTTAAATATTTTTTGCTTAATTCCAGTAGCAATAAGTTCATCAAACACCTCTATACCATTATTAGTAGGGGTACTAGCAGTACTTTGAGATGCAAATATAATATTCATTCCACTATACATTATGGCTTTTGTCATTTCTGGATTGCTAGAAAGAATTTTGATAAAAGTAAGCATAATTTCTCTGATTTGTTTATCTACTGAAAATGATGAGTATTTATCAATAATAGCAATAGAATTATTTTCTATTTTATTATAAAGTTCATTAGCCATATCACTAATAATCTGTGCCTTATCTTTGTAATAAAGATAAATAGTGGTTGGAGAATATTCTATTTTTGTAGCAATCTTTCTAATTGATAAACTTTCATATCCATCCTGGTTGATAATTTCAATGGCAGCATCCATAATTTTTTTTTTCATTTCTATTTTTTCATTTTTACGTCTTTCTTTGATACCCATATAATCACCTCTTTAACTTAACAGTGTTAATTTAATTTATAATGTTATTGTATCTTTTTTTTTTAAGTCTGTCAACAATCTAGTAATAATATAGATTTCTATACTTTCTATATTGGTACAATGTTTACAAATTTAATTAAGTTATTCTTAAATCAGTTTAATTTGGTCTTGTAAAATAATTTAGGATATTAAAATTGATTAGAATCTTTTTAGGCGAATACTTACTATTTTGATAAATGATATTAAAGAAAAAGATTTTTATGTTAAAAAGATATATTGGATTTATCTTGTGTTGATTTAGATAATATTAAGATAAAAAAAATATTATTTATCTAATAATTGATTCTTATATAGGATTGAAAAATGAAGATTTATTACATGGTATCTGAATGTTTTACATAATTATAAAAAACAAAAAAGAGTGCTATAGCACTCCTATTGTGAGAAATATATATGAAATTCATTTTTGCGTTAATGCAAAATGTACATATAACAAAGTTTATTTTTTATATTTACTTTATATAATAGTATATTAATATTAACTGAATATTTATTATAATTAGTAAAAAAGAAAAAGGAGTGATTTTACACTCCGGTTGTCAAAAATCTAAAACTGTCATCGCAATGTTCTTATTATAACATAATTTATGAGAATGTGTGAATATATTTAAGATTAAAAAGATATTTTTGATATAACTAAAATTATATTAAAAAATGTAATGAAGAGATATTAATATAAAAAAATTAAGACAGAGTATTTATAAATTATATAAATGAGAAAAGTGTTATAGTTAAAAAAAGTATTATCAATTAATAATTTTACGAATTTTTAAATAAAAATAGACAATAAAGATTATATGGTAGAATCACATAAAAATAAATATGTTTTTGTCTAGTTGTGCATTTTAGATTGCCAGTTATGTATTATACATTGAATATTAAGAATATTTGTGATATTTTTATAAAAAAAATAAAATAATGATTATTTTTTTTTTATGAAGATGAATGATTTATATGCATTTAGATTTTCATTATTATGGGACATATACACGAGATAAAATCTAATTAAGGGAGTGAAATGTTATGAAAATATGTATTACAGTAGGACATAGTATTCTAAAAAATGGGGCATGTACTTCTGCTGATGGATTAGTTAACGAATATCAGTATAACAAGTTATTGGCGCCAATAGTAGCAGATATATTTAGAAAAAAAGGGCATACAGTAAGTGTAATAATATGCCCTGAAAAACAGTTTAGTTCTAAAAATGAAGAAAAGTCTTATAAAATACCTAGAGTTAATGATGGAGAATATGATTTACTTATAGAGTTACATTTAAATGCAAGTGATGGTCAAGGAAAAGGCTCAGAAGTGTTATATTATAGCAATAAAGGCTTAGAATATGCAACTAGAATATGTAATAAATTAGGTATGGTATTCAAAAATAGGGGAGCTAAATTAGATAAAGGATTGTATATTTTAAATAGTTCAAAACCTACAGCTATATTAATAGAAAGTTTTTTTTGTGATAATAAAGAGGATTATGAGAAAGCAGAAAAACTTGGATATGAGGGCTTGGCTAAGCTAATCGTAGAAGGTATATTAAATAATAATATAAAAAGTGAAGATATCAAGAAGATTAAACATACAATAGTTTATAGTGGAGATGATAGAGTTTCAGCAGAAATAATAGGATTATATTATAAAAGAAAAGACGAAAGTTATTTAGTAATAGATATAAAAGATTATAAGCCATATAAAACAGAGAATCTGTATGTTATTGGCGGAGGTGCCTGTAGCAAGATGAAAGAAATGAGTAAGACCACAGGAGAAAAATTTACACAAATATATGATAGTGATGTGTGGTCAACAATGGATAAAGCAAGAGCATTTATAAAAGAAAAAGCGTAATTTAAAATTTTTATTAAATTAAATATTTAGATAAGAAGAATTTTATATAAAATTCTTCTTATTATTTTTGATAATTTAAATTTTATGCCAAACCACATTCACATAATAAAATCATAATTCTATGAAGACAAGACTCCACAATATCTTCTCCATATTTTTTAATAAAATCATCAATCTGAGTTTCTATAAATGAATAGTATTCTTTCAAACTAACAATGTATGCAGTCATTATATGAACACATTCATCAACTTTGTCTTTAAACACAATACATCCCCCTAAAAAATAAAAATATTCAGTAAATAAAATAAATTATTTTATTTGAAAATATATATGTATAATACTTCGCTTTAATATATTTTACAAGTGTATATGTAAAACTGGATATTACAATTGTAAAACTGGTTGAATTATTATCCAATTCATTTTTTATTTACAATTATCAGTAAGCACTTGGATGTCATACTAAATAATTATTGGTTTTCGTAAACATCAATATTGAAGTATTGCAAATCTTATCATCATCTTTTTTTATTAAATAGATAAATTAATAAAAATCCAATTCCAGTTCCAATTATTATTCCTATCATAGTATCTATCGCTAATTTTTTTAATATAAAAGCTACTAAAAATACTATGAATAAACCAAATATATATCCCCAAAAGTGTGTTGAAAGTTTTCTTTTCATATAATCACCAACTTATATTAGTTTTAATCTACTTAATAAAAGTATAGCAAAAATTTTAAGAAGAGAATAGTTGCTAATTTTTTATATATTCAAAAATTTCCTCTATACTTACATTGAATACGTTAGCAATGTCAAATGCTAATTTTAATGAAGGGTTATATTTTCCGTTTTCAAGATTTCCTATAGTTTCTCTTCTTACTCCTACTAATGATGCCAGTTCATCCTGTTTCATATTATGTTTTGCTCTATATTCTTTAGTTCTTGAACGAAACATCATTATTCTAGTCCTTTTCCTTCTTTGTATTGTAAATATGCAAAAATTGCAACAAAGCTAATCATTGCTATAGAAAAACTTATTCCTAGACCATTTTCAATAGTAGAAATATTATCTGAAATGATGGATAAAACCATAGCTATTGACAGTGATGAAAGTGTAAAGAAAAATGCTGACACAGCTACTTTTCTTAAGTTTTCTCTAAATAATTCATCTGGCATAATATTAAAATATCTAAAAAAAACAATGAGATATGATTTTTATAGAAATAAATAAAAAACGCAAAAACTTAAATAAAGATTTATATAGAATAAAAATATAAACCCTTAAAAATAGGCTATATGTTAGGTATAATACTATTTGAGTATTTCAATGTTTTGATAGTTTTATATGTAAAGTTAATTAAAGGTATTAATTGTAATATTTATGATATTGTTGTATAATAATAATCGGTTTAAACGTGCCACATTTTATTAAAGTTTGTTTATTATTTGAGCATGCTTTAATGAGACACATAAAAATATAATAAATTCTTTTAAACTACAAACAGAGTTTTTGTAGTTAGTAAATCAGGTGTTTGAAAGGTTCTAGTTGATTGACATGTTATAATAAATAACTTAAAATCATAACTAAACTTAACATCTGTACTTGTTCGAGAACTCCAAGTATAAAAAACTAAGGAATTATATAGTGGCAGTATATAATTAATACCCTTAGACACACCTTTTTGAAAGTGGAAAAAAGATGTGTAGTTCTCCTCGACCACAAATCAAGGAGGATAGTAATATGGAAAAAAGAAAAGTAATAATTGATTGTGACCCAGGAATTGATGATTCTTTGGCAATCCTTCTGGCTTTAAACTCACCAGAGCTAGAAGTACTTGGAATTACCACATGCTGTGGTAACGTACCAGCAAATGTAGGTGCAGAAAATGCACTAAAAACACTTCAAATGTGTTCTTCACTAAATATTCCAGTATATATAGGAGAAGAAGCACCACTAAAAAGAACACTTGTAACAGCTCAAGATACACATGGAGAAGATGGTATAGGAGAAAATTTTTATCAAAAAGTGACAGAGGTTAAAGCAAGAAATGGAGCAGTAGATTTTATAATAAATACTTTACATAATCATGAAAAAGTATCTATAATAGCACTTGCACCACTTACAAACATAGCTAAAGCACTTATGAAAGATAAAAAAGCCTTTGAAAATCTTGATGAATTTGTATCTATGGGAGGAGCATTTAAAATTCATGGAAACTGTTCTCCAGTAGCAGAGTTTAACTATTGGGTAGACCCACATGGAGCGGATTATGTTTACAAGAATTTATCTAAAAAAATTCACATGGTATGTTTGGATGTAACTAGAAAAATTGTACTTACTCCTAATATTATTGAGTTTATAAATAGACTTGATGAAAAAATGGCTAAGTATATAACTGAAATCACTAGATTTTATATTGATTTTCATTGGGAACAAGAAGGAATAATAGGTTGTGTAATAAATGACCCTCTAGCAGTAGCATATTTTATAGATAGAAGTATATGTAAGGGATTTGAATCATATGTAGAAATTGTGGAAGATGGAATAGCTATGGGGCAATCTATAGTAGATTCATTTGATTTCTACAAAAAACATGCTAATGCGATTATTCTAAATGAGGTTGATGAAAAGAAATTTATGTACATGTTTTTAAAAAGACTTTTTAAAGGATATGAAAACATTATAGACTCTGTGGAAGGAGTGATATAGTGTGAAAAGAAAAATATGTGTCAAAACTATTACACTTATAGCCTTTGGTATTTCTATAAATATAGTAGGTGCATTTATAGCTATGGGACTAAGATTACCTATATATTTAGATTCAATAGGAACTATAATGATAGCTTCACTTTTGGGACCTAAATATGCTGTTATTACAGGCGTGTTTGGAAGTTTAATAAGTGGGGTTACATTTGATGTATATTCTCTTTATTTTGCACCAGTCCAGATATCAACAGGATTACTTGCTGGTATTGCTTTTAAAAAGAAATTCTTAACTGGTCTAAAAACTCCATTAGGAGTATTGTTATTTGCCATACCAACATCTATAGTAAGTTCAGTAATTTCAGCTTTTTTGTTTGGAGGTGTTACATCATCTGGTTCTTCTTATATAGTTCAAATTTTAAAAGTACTAGGGTTTGGAGATGTATTTAGTGTGTTTATAACTCAAGTGTTCACAGATTATACAGATAAATTAATTGCGGTTGTTTTGGTAAATTTAGGACTAAATGCAGTTCCAAAGACTTTAAAAGTATCATTAACTGGAGAAAGATAGGAGAGAATATGGATAGATATAGTGAGATAATAAATAAAAATCAAAGAGAAATAGTTTTACTAAAAAGCTTTCCATGTATATGGGGAAGATGTTCTTTTTGTGATTATATAGATGATAATTCTAATTTGGAAGAAGAAATGAACAAATTAAATTTTGAAGTTTTAAAAAATATAACTGGAACATATGGAGTTCTTGAAGTCATAAATTCCGGTAGCTGTTTTGAAATACCTAAAGATACTTTAGAGAGAATAAAGAAGATTATAAAAGAAAAAAATATAAAAAAACTATTCTTAGAAAGTCATTGGTCCTACAAAAATAGACTAAAGGAAATGAGAGATTATTTTGAAATACCTATAATATTTAAAATTGGGGTTGAAACATTTGATTATGATTTTAGAAATAATTTTTTAAATAAAAATGCAAGATTTAAAACTCCAGAAGAGGTAAAAGAATATTTTGATTCACCTTGTATTATGGTTGGAATTAAAGGACAGACTAAAGAAATGATAGATAATGATATAGATATTATTTTAAATACTTTTGAAAAAGCAACTGTGAATGTTTTTATAAACAATTCTTCTAAAATAAAAAGAGATGAAGAGCTGGTTAAATGGTTTATTAATAAGTATGAATTCTTAAATGAAAATCCAAATATAGAAGTTTTGTACAATAATACAGACTTCGGTGTAGGAGATTAGTAAGGTTTTCTAAAGAGATATTATGTTGTAGTAAATCTTAATTTAATTTAAATTTTAAATTGAAAAATTTAGTATATTTTTGAAAAAGCTTCTGATAGTTAGAAGCTTTTTTTTATATAATTTTATGTTACAATAAGAAAAAAGGAACTAAGGAGTAAATAAATGATGCTTAGTAGGGAAAAATGGGATAAATTGGAATATACCGAATTTTTAGAGTATATGAAATCTATGCAAGATATTAAGTATAGAGATTTTAATAAGAAACTTATACCAGGGACAGAAAATATAATAGGTATTAGAATTCCCAATTTAAGAAAGTTGTCAAAAGAAATAAGTAAAGGTAACTGGAAAGAATTTTTAGAAGTAGCAGAAGATACTTATTATGAAGAAGTTATGTTACAAGGTATGGTGATTGGTAATATAAATAGTAATTTTGAAGAAATTTCATATTATATAAAAAAGTTTGTACCTAAAATAAGTAATTGGGCAATTTGTGATGGATTTTGTTCTGGACTAAAGAGTACAAATAATTATAAAGAATACATGTATGATATACTAAAAAAATATGTTTGTTCAGAAAATCTGTGGGAGATTAGATTTGCATTAGTTATGTTTTTAATATATTATGTTGATGATGAATATATTAAAGATATCTTTGAATACTGTAACAATATACAAAGTGAAGAATATTATGTTAAAATGGGTATGGCATGGCTATTATCAATTTGTTTTGTTAAGTATGAAGAAGAAACACTTCTTTATATAAAAAACAACAATTTAGATGATTTTACTTATAATAAAATGTTACAAAAGATAATTGAATCAAACAGAGTAGATTTAGAAAAGAAGAATATAATAAGAAATATGAAAAGAAAGACAAGAAGATATTGACGGAGGAGTATTAATGAATAATGAAGAAAGAATTGATAAATTTTTAGAGCTTCAAAATAAAGGAATAAAATTTACAGAGATAGCTCAAAATTTAAAAATTAGTCAAAGTACTTTAAGAACTTTTTTAAATAAAAAAGGATATAAGTCAGAAAAAGGTAAATACATATTAAAAGACGAATTAAAGTATAAAGAAGATTTAGATAAAGAAAAAACTAAGGAAGATAACATTAATAATATAAAAAAGGTAAGCACCAAAAAGAAGAAATCTAATGAAAAGGTTTTAGATAAGAGTATTGAACAAATTGAGTTTAACGACACAGATTTAAAAAATACAAAGGTAAGAAAAAATATTAAACCTAAAAAAGACAGAAAAATAAATATAACTCAAGAAGATTTAGATAAGCTTTGTGAAGTGTATGATTGGTATTTAGAAGTGAAGGATTATAATATAAAACCTAAAAAAATATCTAATAAAAAAGATGTACATATAGATAATGAATCTTTAAGTGAATTAAAAACAACAAGAATACGTATAGATAAAGAAACTTGGAGTGACTTTGAAAGATTATGTAGCAACTCAAATTTTGAAAAACACCAAATACTTACACAAGCATTGAAGGAATTCATGAAAAAATATAAAAATCTACTATAAAATACTACTATATGAGGTGCTTAATATGAATAAAATAGTAAAAAAATTAATTTTTTTAATGATTATATTAACAATATTTATTTTTACACTGACTGCATGTAAAAGGGAAAAAGAACATTCTGATTCAGTTGAGATTCAAGCAGAAGACAACAATGAAGTGACAATAGATAAGGACAATGCAAAAGTATTGAATATAGGAGCAACAGATATTATAAATATAGCTGAAGATGGAAAAATAGATACATCCACAAAGATAGAAAATAATTCAACATTTAATATATCAAATGTTGAACTAATATATAATGAATACGATGCAAATAAAAAAATTACTTCATCTGATAGTAAATCTCTGTTAGATATGACTTTAATGCCTGGAAAAGTAGCTTATGTAGAATGTGGACATAAAACTTTTGCTAAAAGTGTAGAAGTCTATGCATATGAATATGAAGCAGAGGGTAAAATTGTATATGTTAATTTAAAAAAAAATACTATTGATATAAGAAATAATAAGATTAAGCTAGAAAATAGTAGTCAGTATGAAGTATTATCTACTTCAGAACTTAAAAAAGTAAATGAGTCAAAAGAGGGAATCACATATCAAATAAAAGTAAAGAATTCATCATCAAAAGATTTGGGGAATATTATCCTTAAGACAGCGGAAGTTAATGATAATGGAGAATACTTAACAGTAAGTCGTGTACCATCATACAAAGTTTTAAAGGCTTCAGAAGAAACAGATATAGATATAACATGTTCAACAAAAGCAAAGAATGTTGAAATAGTAGGATATACTTATGATGATATAAAAGAAAAGGCAAATGTAGATATTGATTTGAAATCTCATAAAGTCAAGATAGACAAATAAAGGTAGGGGATATTTATGAAGGTTTTGATAGTTGAAGATAATAGGGTGCTTTTAGAAAGTGTAGTAGAAGAACTTAGTACTCATTTTGAAACTGAAAAATGTGAAGATGGAGAAGAAGCATTATATTTAATAAATCAAAATATATATGATTTAGTTATCTTAGATTTAATGCTTCCTAATATAAATGGAATTGATATTTTGAAGAAAATGAGAATCAATAATATAGATACACCTGTACTTATATTGACCGCCAAAGAAGCATTAGACGATAAAGTAGAAGCATTTACTATAGGAGCCAATGATTATTTGACAAAACCTTTTTATATGGAGGAACTAGTAGCAAGAGTATATGCCATATTGAGGACTAATGGAAAAATAAAAGAAAGAAATGGATTAGAATTTAAATCTTTATATCTGGATACATTAGAAAAAAGAGTGTATATTGAAAAAGAAGAAATAAAACTTCAAAACAAACAGTTTAACTTATTGGAATATTTTGTTTTAAATAAAGGTTCGATTCTATTAAAAGAACAGATTTATGATAGAATATGGGGAATTGATTCAGATGCAACTATTGAAATAGTAGAGGTATATGTAAGCAATCTGAGAAAAAAACTAAGTAAATATGGATATGATAAATATATTAAAACTAAGCGTAAAGTAGGATACATATTCGATGATAAATAAGAATGTATTCACCAGCACTAAAAACCATTTAATAAAAATGTACATTGTTGTAGTGGGTAGTTTTTTAATAATATTTTCTATATTTATATATTCATATTTTAGAGGTCTTACATATAGTGGAATTGATAGTGAAATCAATGATGAACTGGAGTATATAGTTTCTCAATTTAAGAAAACCTCATTTTTAAACCCAATAAGACTTAAAGACCCTAAAGATATGGTATATGTCTATGAAGATGACAGAATAAGTTACTATACTCAAAATGAATATTTTGATGAATTACTTCCAGACAGAAGACTAGATAAGAAAAATACATTTTTTAAATATACAGAAAATGGTTATACATTTAGAGAATTAAATGTGGATATGGGCAGATATCAGATACAAATAATCAGAAACATTGACTCAGAGATGAATTCTTTAAAACAGTTGACATCTGTACTTATAATTGGAATACTAATTTCTGTTATAATCACGTACTTTGTAGCTGTATATCTTACTCGCAAAGCATTAATTCCAATAGAGACTGCTTGGAGGAACCAAGCTAAATTTATACAAGATGCTTCACATGAGTTAAGGACTCCAATAACAATAGTTTCATCAAAATTAGAAAGTATGTTAAAATCTCCAGAAAATACAGTAAATGATGAAGTTGAAACAATAGCTACTGCAATGAAAGAAACTAGAAGACTTAAAAAGATGATAACAGATTTACTATCTCTTACTAAGGAAGATTCTATTGTTAAAGTTAATTTGGAGGAAATTGATTTAGAAAAATTACTAGAAGAAATATCAGAGGATTATGTAGATATTGCTGAATTTCAAGAAAAAAAATTTACATTTCACTCTGAATTAAAGAATAAAGTTATAATAACAGATAAAAATAAATTGAGACAACTTATATTAATTTTTATTGATAATGCTTTTAAATATACTAAACTAGGTGATGAGATAGTATTAGAATTAAAAGAAGATGTGGAAGATGAAGTAACATTAATTATAAGAGATACTGGTATAGGTATAAAAAAAGAAGAAATACCTTTTATATTTGACAGATTTTTTAGAAGTGAAAATGTGAGAAATAAAGATTTAGAAGGTTCTGGAATAGGCCTTTCAATAGCGCATATGATTAGCTTGAATTTGTCTATTGAAATAGATGTAACTTCTGATATAGGCATTGGAACTACATTTGAAATATCAATACCAAAAAAATTAAAATAATAAAAATATAAAAAATCTGTTTTTACAAATAAAGAATGGGTATACTAATTAGTATAAAATAAAATATAAAAGAATTTATAAAAGTAAAATTATATTTATAAATTTCATAGTATAATTATAAGGATAATAAATTTTTAGGAGGATTAAAAAAATGGCAAAAGTTATAAATACATCTGAATTTAGAAGTAGTGTTGAAGGTAGTAAAGGAGTAGTTGTAGTAGATTTCTTTGCAACTTGGTGTGGACCTTGTAATATGTTAGGACCTGTATTTGTAGAATTAGGTGAAGAGATGAAAGACAAAGCTAGATTTGTAAAAGTTGATATAGATGAAAGCCTAGAAATAGCTCAACAATTTAGTGTATCTACAGTACCAACTATGATTATATTTAAAGATGGAGAGCCAGTTGAAACTCTAATTGGATTTATGCCTAAGAACAAAATTGAAATGAAAGTAAAATCATATTTATAAAAAATAGGTGAATATTATGAGATATGACATAGCTATAATAGGTAGTGGTCCAGCAGGATTATCTGCTGCTATAAATGCAAAAATAAGAAATAAAACAATGATTATGTTTGGCAATGATAATTTAAGCAATAAGCTTGTTAAAGCTCCTTCAATAGATAATTATTTAGGTTTTTATGATATAAGTGGAGATGAATTAAAAGACAAATTTAAATCGCATATAGATAATATGGATATTTCAATTGAAAATAAAAGAATAAATAATATTTATGCTATGGGAGAATACTTTGCAATAATGTCTGGAAATGATATATATGAAGCTACTACTGTAATCCTTGCGACTGGTGTAGAATATACTAGACCAATAAAAGGTGAAGAAGAATTTCTAGGAAGAGGAGTAGGGTATTGTGCTACATGCGATGCACCACTTTATAGAAATAAAAAAGTAGCAGTCATAGGATATAATGAAGAATCTAAAGAAGAGGCGAATTTTTTAAGTGAACTTACTTCAAAAACTTATTTTATACCTATGTATAAAAAGGAAAACCTTATGAGAAGTTCAGATAATTTAGATGATTCTATTGAGATTATACACGATAGACCAGTGCAAATAGATGGAGATAAACTTGTAAATAAGATATCTTTTAAAGAAAATCACATTGAAGTTGATGGAGTATTCGTTATAAAAGATAGTACAGCTCCAAGTACGTTGATTCCTGGAATAGAAATTGATGGTATCCATATCAAGGTTGACAATAATATGAAAACTAATATAGAAGGATGTTTTGCTGCAGGAGACTGTGTAGGTAAACCATATTCTTATATCAAAGCAGCTGGGCAAGGACAAATAGCAGCATTAAATGCTGTTTATTATCTGGATAAATTAAAAAGAGCTTAATATAACTAGTAAGTAAATTTTTAAATATACAAATAAAAAACTGTCTAAAATAATTATATTATTTTAGACAGTTTTTTATTTGTATATTATTATTTCCTTTCGAGATATCTTAGAAATGTATCTCTAGGTGTGTTTATTTTGATAGATTTAAACTAACAATTGAAATATATATAGAAATAATTAGAATTATTTATAATAAGTTCCAAAATTTAAAAATAATAGTTGAAAAATCTAATTAAGAGTACTATAATTTAATTAAGTAATTACTTAATCAAAAAGAGGTATTTATGGAAAATTTGGTTAAAATATTTAAAGCATTGAGTGATGAAACTAGACTTAACATACTTATATTAGTATCTAAAAGAAATATCTGCCAAAAAGGAATTTCTAAATATTTAGGAATTTCGGATTCTGCTGTTTCACAACATATAAAAATATTAAAAGAAGTTGGCATAATAACAGGATATAAAGAAGGATACTATGTCTTATATCATATTAACAAAGAAGTGTTTAACATATGTATGGATTTTATAAATTCTATGTTAAGTAATTCTAGTGAAAGCTTTATAGATGTATTTGATGTAAATACAATACATCTAGGATGCAGTAAAGAATGTAAATCTATGAAAAAATGTTGTAAGAGAAGGGAGAAATAATAATGAAAGTATGTATACCAGTAGAAGAAAATAAAGGATTAGATAGTAAACCATATGGTCATTTTGGTTCTGCACCAATCTTTGTTGTGTGTGATTTAGAAAGTGGAGAAGTTAAATCTTTAGACAATGGAGATTTAGGTCATGAACATGGAAAGTGTCAACCAATAAAAGCATTATCAGGTACAATTGTAGATGCAGTGGTAGTTGGAGGAATAGGGCAAGGTGCCATAGTTAAATTAAATAGTATGGGAATAAAAGTTTATAGAGCTGAATCTGATACTATCAGTGGTAATTTGGACTTACTTAAAGATGGGAAATTAGTAGAATTTCCATCAAATCATACTTGTTCACATGATGGATGTGGACATCATTAAAAACAAGATAGCTGATGAAACATATGCTTCATCAGCTATTTTATCATTTTAACAAATAAGATTCTTCATCTTTCGTATTAAATTTTGAAGTTGTACAAAGTTTTTTATATAATCTTAAATTTATAAGTATCTTACTTTAGATTTTCTTTGTATGCTTTTCTATATAGTTAATATCATTTAATATATCATTA
Organism: Clostridioides sp. ZZV14-6009; assembly: GCF_020658095.1. Taxonomy (NCBI): domain Bacteria; kingdom Bacillati; phylum Bacillota; class Clostridia; order Peptostreptococcales; family Peptostreptococcaceae; genus Clostridioides; species Clostridioides sp. ZZV14-6009. The sequence goes on along the minus strand of NZ_JAGWDG010000006.1, from coordinate 126,018 downwards.
AGTTCTTTATTGAGTGTTTTTAAATCATCTCCATCTACATTATAGTTTAAAAATAATTCTTCTACATTATCAATAATAGAATTGACTTTTCTAGTAACTTCAACAAACGTTTTAAAGTTACTACTATTTTTAGCATTTAGAAATTTGTTTAAATCCTTTGATATAAATGATATTATTTCATATTCATCATTAAACAGACCTCTACCAATAGGATATGGTTCAATTCTTTGTAAAAAATATTGATCTTTAGCATTAATATTATAAGTATAAGATATTTCCCAGTTGTCTCCTAAATCAAACTTGATAAAATATAATGTACTACTTACTTTTGATATTTTTGTAGCTCCAAGTTGTCTTAAAAGAACTTCAATTGAATCTCCTTGAACAGTATTAATATTCATATATACACATCCCCTTTAATACTATTATACTATATTTTCTAAAATTTTATAATTAAATAAACAGTAGATATAATAATAGATATAATCATAAGTGGAAAACCTATCTTAAAATACTCTTTAAAAGATATAGGATGACCATGCTTATTACCTATACCTGCTAGTACAACATTGGCAGAGGCTCCAATAAGTGTCCCATTACCTCCAAGACAAGCTCCAAGAGATGTTGCCCACCATAGTGGCATTACATCAATTCCTTCAGCCTGCATAGTCAAAATAAGTGGAATTAATGTTGCAACAAAAGGAATATTATCTAAGAATGAAGAAACTATTGCTGATAACCATAATATTAATAACATCGTAAATACAATATGGCCCTCTGTAAGTCCAATTAATGCTTGAGCTAATTTATTTATTATACCCACTTCTACTAATCCACCAACTACTACAAATAATCCCATAAAGAATAATATTGTGGACCATTCAATACCTGCCATAATTTCATCTACATCTTGTTTTCCTATAAGAAGCATTATAGATGCACCAGTTAATGCTACAACAGAAGAATCTATATGGATTGTGCTATGAAACATAAAACCAAAGAGTATAAATGCTATTAAAAGAAGACTTTTTATAAGTAAGGGTTTATCTTTAATAGATTTTTTTTCATCAAGTTTTAATATTACTTCTTTGGCTTTATCATCCACAACAAGTTCTTTTCCATAAATAAATTTAAAACATATTATTGTTATAATAAGTATTACTATAACAGCAGGTCCTAAATTTATCACAAAATCCATGAAACTAAGATTGGCAGCACTACCAATCATAATATTTGGAGGGTCACCTATAAGAGTAGATGTACCTCCGATATTTGAAGCTAAAATTTGTGTTATTAAAAATGGAACTGGATTAAGTCCCAAAATTTGTGTAATAACTATAGTCATTGGCCCTATAAGTAAAACAGTAGTAACATTATCTAATACAGCAGATAAAATGGCTGTTATAATAGCAAAACAAATCATTATTCTCCATGGATCACCTTTAGCTTTTTTTGCAGTCCAAATAGCTATATATTCAAATAGCCCTGAGTTTTTAACAACAGCAACAAATAGCATCATACCAACTAATACTCCAATAGTATTGAAGTCTATATGGCTTAATCCTTCATCAAGTGTAAGTATATTGAAGATTATCATTAATAGTGCACCACCAACAGCTGCTACAGATCTGTTTACCTTTTCTGTAATAATAGCTGCCATAACTATTAAAAATATACATATAGCTATTATTTGTTGAAATTCCATAATATAAGTACCTCCATTTGTATTCTTTTGTGTCTAATGCTAGTACTATATATAGTATTACTTTTTTCTAGTTTTTTCAATGGATGTATAAAAGTATATTATTTAACAAAGTTTTCGAAAAATTAACAGAATTTAAAGAAAATTTTTGTTATTTAAATAAATTTTAAAATCATATCATTACTTATAATATTAAACGACAAACGAAAAAATATACTCCAAAAGTATAATTTATTGTATTTGATAAGCAATATAAAATATTAATTATATCTAAATTATAAAATTAATAGAATAAAGTTGAATTTAAAGATAAAACTGCAATTTATCAAACAAATTATTCACTTTAAACCTTGTAATTTAAATTTATAAATATTATAATTAAATTAATGAATTTTTCACAAGGAATTATGCATTTTTTTGATTTTAAGATTTATTGAGAAAACAATATTAACAGGGGGTAATTAATAAAATGGATTTTTTAAATGGTATTTTAACGGGCATTAATAATGCGGTAGTATTTGTAAACAATTACTTATGGTCTTATATTCTAATTATAATGTTAGTTGTAATTGGTATTTACTTTACTATTAAAACAAATTTTGTACAATTCAGATATTTTATAGAAATGTTTAGGCTTTTAGGTGATGGTGCAGCAAATAAAAATGCAAAAAAAGAAGGAAAAATATCTTCATTTCAAGCCTTTTGTATAAGTACATCTTCAAGAGTTGGTACTGGAAATATAGCAGGAATAGCAATTGCAGTAGTAGCAGGAGGTCCTGGTGCTGTATTTTGGATGTGGCTTATAGCATTAATTGGTTCTGCTTCAAGTTTTGTGGAGAGTACATTAGCTCAAATTTATAAAGTTAAGAATGGACCAGCTTTTAGAGGTGGACCAGCTTATTATATGGAACAAGGTTTAAATAAAAGATGGATGGGTGTTTTATTTTCAATACTTATAACTATCTGTTATGGATTTGTATTTAATGCAGTTCAAGCAAATACTGTTTCATTGGCATTTAATAATGCATTTGGTATAAGTAAAATGGCTATGGGAATAGGTCTTGGAATTTTAACAGCAATAGTTATTTTTGGTGGTGTTCATAGAATAGCAAAAGTTTCAGAAATAATAGTTCCTGTATTTGCAGGATTATACATATTAGTTGCTTTAGCTATAGTTGTAATGAATATAACAGAAATACCAGGAATTATATCATTAATAGTAGAAAGCGCATTTGATTTTAGAGGAATGGCAATTGGTACATTTATGGGAGTTGTAATGACTGGAGTAAAAAGAGGCTTATTTTCTAATGAAGCAGGTATGGGTAGTGCGCCTAATGCTGCTGCAACAGCACATGTAACTCATCCTGTAAAACAAGGTTTAATCCAATCTCTAGGTGTTTTTACAGATACTATAATTATATGTAGTTGTACAGCATTCATGGTATTATTATATTCAGATTATGCTAGTAGTGGAGCAACAGGAATTGAATTAGCTCAAGAAGCTTTAACTCACCATATAGGACCAATAGGAAATATTTTTATAGCAGTTTGTATATTCTTATTTGCATTTAGTTCTATAGTAGGAAATTATTACTATGGAGAATCAAATATGGAGTTTATGAGTGGAAGTAAAACTAAACTTAATGTATTTAGAGTTTTTGTTGTAGGTATGGTTTTATTTGGTTCTCTTACTCAAGTAGAGGTAGTTTGGAATTTAGCAGATTTATTTATGGCACTGATGGCTATAATAAACTTAATAGCAATAACTCTTTTAGGTAAGTACGCATTTATTGCTTTAAAAGATTATACAAGTCAAAAAAAATCTGGAATAAAAGATCCTGTATTTATTGCAGATGAAATAGAAGGATTAGAAAATGTATCAGAGTGGCACAATGAATTATCTGATGAACGTTTAGGATAAAAAGTATTATAAAAATTATAAAGTAATTTTGATAGATTAGAGTGTATTTAATTTATATGAATATAGTATTTTAGTTAACTTATATTACTGGAATTTTTAATTCCAGTAATATTTTTTTATCTCAAGTACTTTATATTTTATTAAAAGTTTTTAGTATTTAAATACAATTTAATTATTATAAATCCTATATTAAAACTTATATTTTTAAATACTACACAATCAAATCTTGTAAGTTATCTTCAAAACTTTCTAAGTAATCACAAAATAATCTAAACTCTTCTATATTTTTGATTTCTTGTAAATTTCTTAAGTCTATCATCATATTGCTATATTTATGCAGCATAAAACTCATATCATATATTTCACATTTAACAAATCCTTCTTGATAACTGTATTTATAAGGTTCATATTTTGAAAAATTTGATTCAAAGTATTTTATTTTAGCATAACATAATCTGTGTATGTTGAATAAAAGAGCAAGCACAGATTCTTTAACTGCAAACTTGTGTGTGAAGTATTTTATAGTGTGGTATTTATCGTGTTTAAATTCCCAAATTAAATCTTCATTCAAAGTAAGAGAATATTTTTTTATAAGGTTACGTTTTTCTAGTGTTAAATTTTGTATTGAACTTGTTTTCATAATTCAGTCCCCCATAAATATTCAATAAACAACCATTAAATTATGGTGTTCATTTATAGTTTATTATTGCTTACTTAATTATATTGTATAATTAATCGAGAAAATAATAAAATAGATAATTAATATAACATTAATATATGCTATAAATAAAAACGATAGCTTTGATAGTAATATATGCGAATTTATGGTATTTTATATTCAGAGTTATATTTGTAGTTATTTTAGGCTTTTAAAAGTATTTCTAATTATTAACTTATATTTTAGGGGAGAGGGAGATAAATTGTTCAGTAAGAATGAGTATATTGTTGTAGTATGCCGTGCTTGTTTTATGTTTTATCATAAAGATAATGATTTAAAGGAGAGAATATCCTTTTCAATACAGCCTATACCAAATGTACCATTTTATCACTATCTATTTGAAGGTGATGTTGAAAACTATATTAGAAATGTACAAACCAAAGTTTCTATTAAGAAAGCAACTTTGTATGTATTAATCTCAGATGACGCATTAAGTATAGACATAAGAATATTACAAGAGTTTTTCACTCAATTAGGATGTAGAAAACTAATTTTTTCTAAACAAAATATTCTTTTAAGTAACTATGTAGAAAACTATGTTTCAATATCCTTTACTAATAGAGTTATTGCAGTTTCATATATAATCATGTTTAAAATTATTAAGTACCAAAAGACAAATATGCTTTGCCATCTTGGTACTTAATAGTATTTTATAGTCTCTATGTTAATTTCCACTATTTAATCAATAATAGTATTTAATCTAGAACCTTAAATAGGTTTGCCATTTCTAGTGCATTCATAGCACAATCATATCCTTTATTTCCGGCTTTTGTGCCAGCTCTTTCAATAGCTTGTTCAATATTTTCTGTTGTTACTATTCCAAATATAACAGGTAATTCATTATCCAAAGATACTTTTGCAATGCCTTTAGATACTTCACTACATACATAATCATAATGAGAAGTAGCACCTCTTATAACACATCCTAAACATATTATAGCATCATACTTACCATTCTTAGACATTTTTTGAGCAACAAGAGGAATCTCAAAAGCTCCAGGTACCCAAACTACTTCTATATTTTCCTGAGTAACATCATGTCTTAAAAGGCAATCTTGAGCACCAGATAAAAGTTTTGATGTTATAAATTCATTAAAACGAGAGTTTATTATACCTATTTTTAAGTCTTTTCCAATAAGTTTTCCTTCATATATCATTTTTATTTCCTCCAATTTTATTTAGGTTATAAATTTATATTTTTAGTATGTATACATATTATTGTAATAAAAATTACTTAGTAGAATAAAAATTAAATACCATTAGCTATATAATATCTAATAGATGTCCCATTTTATCCTTCTTAGTTTTTAGATATAATTTATTAAAATCATTGATTTCTTCATTAATAGGAACTCTATGTTCAATCTTTATTCCATATTTTTCTAACTGGTTTATTTTGTCAGGGTTATTACTTAAAAGATTTATACTTTTTATATGTAAGTTTTTTAATATCTGAGCAGCTATATAAAAATCCCTCATATCTTCTTCAAATCCAAGCATTAAATTTGCTTCAACAGTATCATAACCTTCTTCTTGAAGCTTATAAGCTTTAATTTTATTTAAAAGGCCAATACCTCTACCTTCCTGTTTCATATAAATTAAAACACCACTCCCATTTTCTACAATTTTTTTCATAGAAGTTTCTAATTGTAGGCCACAATCACATTTTAAAGAATGAAATACATCACCTGTTAAACATTCAGAATGAAGTCTAACTAGTGTATTTTCTTCATTTACATTTCCGTAAGTAAGTGCAATGTGTTCTTCATTTGAATAAATATCTTTATATCCTATGATTTCAAAATTTCCATATTTTGTTGGAAGAAAAGCACTAGAAATTTTTTCTATAGTGGTTTCATTTCTTTTACGATATTCTATCAAGTCTTTTATAGTAATTATTTTTAAATTATGTTTTTCTTTAAATATCATTAAATCATCAACTCTTGCCATTGTACCATCATCTTTCATTATTTCGCAGATAAGACCAATTTCTTTAAATCCTGCAAGTCTAGCAAGGTCTACAGAAGCTTCTGTATGACCATCTCTAACTAGGACACCTCCAGTTTTTGCGATTAATGGGAATACATGTCCAGGCGTTTTAAAATCTTTACTTGTGGAACTTTCATTACAGAATAGTTTGACAGTCTCAGCTCTCTCATATGCAGATATACCTGTTAAAGTGTCTATGCCATCTATAGTGACAGTAAATGCCGTTTGAAATGTGTCTGTATTTTCTTTAACCATAAGAGGTATATTTAAACTTTTAAATTTTTCTTCAGTAGCAGGTAGACAAATAAGTCCTCTACCATATGTAGCCATAAAGTTTATTGTCTCAGCTGTAGCCATTTCAGCTGCCATCAATAAATCTCCTTCATTTTCTCTACTTTCATCATCAACTACGATTACCATTTTTCCATTTTTGATATCATTAATAGCTTCTTCAATAGTATTAAACATGTAATTCACTCCTTTATTATTTTTAAAAACCATTTTTAAATAAAAATTCTTTATCTATATTTGATTTATAGTTATTACTATTAGAATTTAATTCCTTATAGTTTTTTACAAGAAAATTATTAACATACTTTCCAATTACATCACTTTCTAAATTGACAAAATCTCCAACATTCTTAGTTAAGAGAGTAGTGTTAAATTTAGTATGAGGTATAACAGAAACCTTAAATATTTCATCATCTAGATAAGCTATAGTTAGGCTTACACCATCAATAGCCACAGAGCCTTTGTGTATTATTGTTGATAAAAGTTCTTTGGATGATTGTATGCTTATTAAAACTGCATTTTCATCTTTTTCAAATTTACAAATAGTACCTTTACTATCAACATGACCTGTTACTATGTGTCCACCAAATCTAGAAGAAAGACTCATAGCTCTTTCGAGATTTACTTTATCATTTGGATTTAATGAACTTAAATTTGTGGAACGAACTGTTTCCATCATGACATCAGCAGTAAATTCATTTTTACCTAAACTTGAAACAGTTAAGCAAACTCCATTTACAGCAATACTATCTCCAAGATTTGTGCCATCTAGTATTTTATTTGATTGTATGGTGACTTTTCCACTTTTGCCATTAGCTGTGATTTTTCTAAGTATTCCAACTTCTTCTACTATGCCAGTAAACATTTTGACCTCCTAGACATGTATATTTATAAATTTAATTTAAAACATCAGACTCCACCAAAATATCTCCATCTATTAAAGTTACATTCTTAATTTCTAATTGTATAGCATCTGATAAGTAATTTATTCCCTCTCCAGAAACGAAAGTAGGAGCATCTTTTCCACCTATAATTTTAGGTGATAAAAATAATTTGACTTTATCAACTAAATTGTTTCTAAATAGACTGTCATTAAGTGTAGCACCACCTTCAACTAAAACAGAATCAATTTTTAATTCGCCTAATTTATACATTACAAATTCTAAATCTACCATATTATTTTTTTTAGGAGAAAGTACTACGTCAATATTATTTTTTATTAGAACTGATGATTTTTCACTATCTTCACAACATGTAAAAACTATAGTTTTACTGTTTTTATCTTTAACTAATTTGCTATCAACTGGCAATTTTAAATTTGTGTCTATTATTATTCTTACAGGGTGAGATACATTTTCCTGGTTAAGTCTGCAAGTTAGCAGCGGATTATCATTTAAAACTGTATTTATCCCAACCATTATACATTGATATTTATTTCTATACTTATGACTTAGATATCTTGATGATTCATTAGATATCCATTTTGATTCTAGCGATTTTGTGGCAATCTTGCCATCTAAACTTATTGCTGATTTTACAATACAAAGAGGTTTTTTTGTTTTTATGTAGTAAAAAAATATTTCATTTAATTGTTTTGCTTCTTTTTCTAATACACCTACAGTAACATCAATGTTATTGTCCCTTAGTTTTTTTACTCCATTACCACAAACGATTGGATTTGGGTCTAATGTAGATATTACGACTCTCTTAATCTTATTTTGAATAATTTTATCTACACAAGGAGGTGTTTTGCCATAATGAGAACATGGTTCTAAATTTACATAAAGAGTAGTGTCTTTTAAACTTTGATTAGCACTATTTATAGCATTTATTTCAGCGTGATTAGAGCCAAATTTCTCATGATATCCTTTACCTATTATGTCGTTATCCTTAACAATTACACATCCCACTAATGGATTTGGATTTACAAAACCTTCTCCATTTTTGGCCAATTCAATAGCTTTTTTCATATAATAAATATCTTTTTCTTTTTGACTTATAAATTTCACAATATTTACACCTCCTATTTAAACTTAGATAATTTTCAAACAAAAAACCCTGAGAATTAACTCAGGGTCTAGAATAATCTACAATAAATATTGCATAAATGCTCTACAAAAACACTTATTTAGCATATATCTTCTTCCATCCAGACTTTACTGTCGGCTTTGGAATTTAACCAAATCAACCAAGTTTTAACTCAGCTCGCGGGCTATACCGCCGATTGGGAATTTCACCCTACCCCGAAGATTAAGTATTAATTTTATATTTAGAATGTATCATAAATTATTTTACTTTGCAAACTATTTTTTAAAAAATATATGTTAATATATAATATATAACAGCTAGAAACTTTGGAATAATGCGATTGTGAATATAAAAATAAAAATTTGAACATAATCAGAAAAGAAGTTTAATTAATTTGAATTGGGAGAGAAATATATGAACAAAAAACCTTTAGAAATATTATCAAAATACTATGGATATACAAGTTTTAGAAAAGGCCAAGAGTCCATAATAAATTCTATTTTGAATAAAAAAGATGTATTAGCTATAATGCCAACTGGAGGAGGAAAATCTATATGTTATCAACTTCCAGCATTGATATTAGATGGAATGACAGTAGTGATTTCACCACTTATATCTCTTATGAAAGACCAAGTAGACGCTTTAAAAGCCATGGGAATCAATGCTGCTTTTATAAATAGTTCATTGGGAAACAAAGAATTTAATGAAATATTAAGTAATATTAGAAAAAATACTTATAAAATACTTTATATTGCTCCAGAAAGATTAGATACTCAAGAATTTCTTGAACTAATAAATAATAATGACATAAGCCAAATTGCAATAGATGAAGCACATTGTGTATCTCAATGGGGACATGATTTTAGACTGAGCTATAGAAGGATTTCTACGTTTATCAATAGTTTGTCTAAAAGACCCATAGTCACAGCTTTTACAGCTACTGCATCAGAAGAGGTAAGAGCTGATATAATAAATTTATTGTGTTTAGAGAGTCCAGATTGTTACATAACAGGGTTTGATAGAGAAAACCTAGCAATAAATATAGTAAAATCATCTAGTAAAAATAAATATATTTTAGATTATATTCAAAATCATAAAAATGAGTCTGGAATTATATATACAGCTACTAGAAAAGAAGTTGAAAATATCTATAATGGCTTAGCAAAGAGAAATATATCTGTATCAAAATACCATGCAGGTTTATCTAAAAATGAAAGAAATAAGAATCAAGAAGATTTTATAAATGATAATATAGATATAATGATAGCAACAAATGCATTTGGAATGGGTATTGATAAGCCCAATATAAGATGGGTTATACACTATAATATGCCTCAAAGTGTAGAAAATTACTACCAAGAAATAGGGAGAGCTGGTAGGGATGGAGAAAAAAGTGAATGTATACTTTTATTTTCTCCAGGAGATGTACATATACAAAAATATTTAATAGATATTGGTGTTGAAAATCCTGAAAGAAAATTATTTCAACATAAAAAACTTCAGAATATGATTGATTTAGTCTATAGTAATTCTTGTTATAGAAAGACAATATTAAATTATTTTGGGGAAAATCATGTAGAAAATTGTAATAACTGTAGTAATTGTCTAGTGGAGGGGGAAATAGTAGATAAAACCATAGATGCTCAAAAAGTTATTTCATGTGTAGCTAGAATGAAAAGAAGCTATGGTGTTACTACTATTGTAGATGTACTTAGAGGGTCTAAAAACAAAAAAATTTTACAACTTGGTTTAGATACTTTGTCTACATATAATATTATGAGAGATTATTCAAGTGAAGACTTGAAGAATTTTATAAATACATTAGTTTCTCATGGGTTTTTAGATTTAGTCGAAACTTTAGGTAGCGGAAACAGAGGAAGTTACCCAACTATAAGATTAAATGATATGTCTATGAAAGTTTTGAAGGGTGAGGCAAAGGTAGAATTTAAGGAAATTGTAATGACAAAATCCCTAGAAGTAGAAGATGAATTATATAATGCTTTAAGAGAGTTAAGACACTTAATTGCAAGTGAAGAAAAAATAGCTCCATATATGGTTTTTGGAGATGGAACACTTAGAGCTATGTCTAGTAGTTATCCAGTCAATAAAGAAGAAATGCTAAATATATCTGGAGTAGGAGAAATTAAATATCAAAAATATGGTGAAGATTTTGAAACACTAATCAAGGAATATGTCGAAAAAAATAATATAAATAAAAAAGATAAAGAAAAAAATATCGATTTAACGAATGATAATAGTGAATTTCTTGAAGTTAATACAGATAAAGCTTTATATGAAAGGCTAATAAATATTCGAGAAGAATATGCTAAAAAAGAAAAATTACTTCCATACATGATTTTAACTAATAAAGCTTTGAAAGAAATAAGTGGAAGATATCCCATTGATAAAGAACAATTAAAGGATATTTCAGGTATAGGTGAAGTAAAAATTGAAAAGTATGGGGCTAGTATTTTAGATGAAGTTAAACATTATGTAAAAGAAAATAATATTGATGTTAATTGGGAGAAAAAGAAAAAAAGAAAATTGATACTAGATGGAGAAAGCAGAAAAAACAATGAAATAGCATTAGATTTACTAAATCAAGGGAAGGACATACAAAGTGTTAGCCAAGAAATAGAAGTATCCTTATCTACAGTTATTGGATATGTATATGATTATGTGAAAGATGGGCAGAGTATGTCATTTACATTGGATTTAGAAAGTTTTTATACTGAAGATGAAAAGAAAATGATTTTAGAAGTGTGTGAAAAAATAGGTTATGAAAATTTAAATAACATAAAAAGAAAACTTCCAGATTCAATAAAGTATGAAAATATAAGGGCTGTAATACTTAAAACTTATCTTGAAAATTCGAAAAAAGGTGTATCATTAGAGTAAAGTTAGGTGGATTAAAATATAAAATTTGTATTATTGTGTTGAACTAATATTTTTGCTGTGTTATACTGAATTTGTAAAAATGATAAAAATTTAGAGCTAGGGGCGCTAGAATTGGCTAGCTGAGAGATAAAGCCGTAACTTACAAACCCTAATAACCTGATCAAGATAATGCTTGCGAAGGGAAGCTTTGTAATATAATTTTGTTATATAAATAGATAAATTATTCTGTATAGTGAGAAATTTGTCTAAGTGTATATATGATTATAAGAGTGCTTTCCAAAACAAGGAAAAGCACTTTTTTTATTGTTAAAAACTATAACTTTAATCTTGGAGGAATGTAATATGAATTATACAACGCAAATGGATGCTGCTAGAAAAGGCATAATAACTAAAGAAATGGAAATCGTTTCTCAAAAGGAACAAGTAGATGTAAATGAATTAAGAGAATTAATAGCAAAGGGACAAGTTGTTATACCTGCTAACAAAAATCATAAATCCTTAAGTGCAGAAGGTGTAGGTAAAAATTTAAGAACAAAGATAAATGTAAACCTAGGAATTTCAAGAGATTGTAAGAATATAGAAAATGAACTTGAAAAAGTTAAAGTGGCAATAGACATGAAAGCTGAAGCAATAATGGATTTAAGTAACTATGGAAAAACTAGAGAATTTAGAGAAAAAGTTGTTGAAATGTCACCTGCAATGATAGGTTCGGTTCCTATGTATGATGCAGTAGGGTATTTAGAAAAAGAACTAAAGGATATAACAGAAGAAGAATTTTTAAATGTAATAAGACAACATGCTATTGACGGAGTTGATTTTATTACTATACATGCTGGTCTTACTAGAAGTGTTTGCCAAAAGATAAAAAATCATGAAAGATTGACTCATATAGTATCTCGAGGAGGTTCATTATTATTTGCTTGGATGGAGTTAAATAATAAAGAAAATCCTATTTATACTAATTTTGATAAGATTTTAGATATATGTGAAGAATATGATGTCACATTAAGTTTAGGAGATGCTTGCAGACCTGGTTGTATAAAAGATTCTACAGATGGTGTTCAGATTCAAGAACTTGTTGTATTAGGAGAGCTTACTAAAAGAGCATGGGAAAGAAATGTACAAGTCATGATAGAAGGCCCTGGTCATATGGCTATTGATGAAATAGAAGCAAATGTAGTGTTAGAAAAAAGACTATGTCATGGAGCGCCTTTTTATGTTCTTGGACCATTGGTTACGGATATAGCACCAGGTTATGACCATATAACTAGTGCAATAGGAGGAGCATTAGCATGTGCTAAAGGAGTAGATTTTTTATGCTACGTAACTCCAGCAGAACACTTAAGATTACCTAATTTAGATGATATGAAAGAAGGGATAATAGCTGCTAAAATAGCTGCTCATGCAGGAGATATAGCTAAGAATGTTAAAGGAGCTCGTGAGTGGGATAACAAAATGAGTAAAGCTAGAGCAGATTTAGACTGGTGTGAAATGTTTAGACTTGCAATAGACCCTGAAAAGGCTAAAAGATATAGAGATGAGTCAACTCCTACTCATGAAGATAGTTGTACTATGTGTGGAAAAATGTGTTCAATGAGAACAGTTAAGAAAATATTAAACAATGAGGAACTTAATTTAATATAATTTGTACCAAGGATTGGTTGAATAAAGTCAAAAGGAGGAGGTGAGTTAGTGAAGGTTAATGGCAAGAATATTGAATTCAAAGAAAATTTAACTGTTATAGATTTGTTGAATAAATATAACTTAAAGAGTGATAGAGTTGTAGTTGAGATAAATCTAGAAATAGTTGAAGAATCTAATTACAATACATATATATTAAAGGATGAAGATGTTGTAGAACTTATTGGCTTTATTGGAGGTGGTTAAAATAAAAATCTTTGTAAATGAAATATTAACAGATGTTGAAGAAAATACAACTGCCTATAAAGTTAGAGATAATTATAATCACAAATGTGATGTATTGGTGTTGAATGGATATCCAATTAAAGCTGACATTCCACTTTCTGAAAATGATAAATTAACACTTATACAAAAAGGGGTTAAGCCTTCTTTTGATGAGCTAGAAAGCTTGTTGATAGCTAGGCATACTCCAAATGTGCATAATAAATTAAAAAAAGGAAGAGTTGCTATATTGGGACTAGGTGGACTTGGATCCAATATAGCTATCTCTTTAGCTCGAATTGGAGTTGGAGAACTTCTACTTATAGATTATGATGTTGTAGAGCCATCTAACTTAAATAGACAGCAATACTTTATAGACGATATAGGAAAACTAAAAACAGATGCTATGGTTGAAAATATAACAAAAATTAATCCATTTGTAAAATTAAAAACGCAAAATGTTTTTTTAAATAAATACAATATGGATGTACTTAAAGAGGCAGATTTGATAATTGAAGCTTTCGATGATGCTTCATGTAAAGCACAAGTTTGTAATTATACCTTACTAAACTTGAAAGATAAATATTTGATAGCATCATCAGGTATGGCAGGTTATTATGATTCAAATATAATAACTACTAAGAAAATAAGAGATAGATTTTATATATGTGGAGATTTTGTAAATGAAGCTAAATTTGGAAAAGGACTTATGGCACCAAGAGTAGCTATTTGCGCAAATCATATGGCAAATTTGGCAACACAAATACTTATAGATATGTAAATGCGTGAGTCACAAAATAAAAAGATTGAAAATTGAAAAAGTTAAGACTGGGAGGAAAGAAAATGGATAAATTAGTACTTGGAGGACATGAATTTAATAGTAGATTATTGGTTGGAACAGGTAAATATGGCTCAAATGATATATTGCCTAAAGTAATCAAAGAAAGTGGAAGCGAAATAATAACAATGGCACTTAGAAGAGTAGATTTAGATAATAAACAAGAAAATATCTTAACATATATTCCAAAAGAAATGACTATACTTCCAAATACATCAGGAGCTACTAATGCAGAAGAAGCTGTAAGAATAGCTAGAATATCTAGAAAAATGGGTTGTGGAGACTTTATAAAAATAGAAGTAATATCAGATACTAGATACTTACTTCCTGATAATGAAGAAACTATAAAAGCTACAAAAATACTTGCTGATGAGGGATTTATAGTACTTCCATATATGACACCAGACCTTTATGCTGGAAGAAGACTTATAGAAGCTAAAGCAGCAGCGGTTATGCCTCTTGGTGCTCCAATTGGTTCAAATAGAGGTCTTCAAATGAAAGAAATGATAAAAATAATGATAGATGAATTAGATATACCAATAATAGTTGATGCAGGTATTGGTAAACCGTCTCAAGCTATGGAAGCTATGGAAATGGGAGCTGATGCAGTACTTGTTAATACTGCTATAGCTTCAGCAGGTGACCCGGTGCAAATGGCTAGAGCATTTAAGTTAGCTGTAGAAGGTGGACGAGAAGCTTATATAGCAAAAGCAGGAAGTGTATCAGAATTTGCAAACGCATCTTCTCCTTTAACAGGTTTTTTAGGCAATTTATAGAAAGTGGTGATTGATGATGAGTTTTTATGAGGTAATAGAAAAATATAGGGATTTTGATTTTGATGGATATTTAAATAATGTTACAGACAATGATGTTTTAAGAAGTTTATCAAAAGACAAACTTGAGGATTTTGATATATTAAATTTACTTTCTGAAACTGCTGTAAAATATTTAGAAGCTATGGCACAAAAAGCACATAAATTAAGTGTTCAATATTTTGGAAAGACAGTCTGTCTATATACCCCAATGTATATAGCAAATTACTGTGTAAATCAATGTGTTTATTGTAGTTACAATATAAAAAGTGGAATAAAAAGAAAAAAACTAACTATGGATGAAATTAGAGAGGAAGGAAATGAAATTTCAAAAGAAGGTTTCAAACACCTACTTGTTTTAACTGGTGAAAGTAGTTTTCATTCAAGTGTAGAATATATAGGTGAAGCTATAGAAATATTAAGAGATAAATTTCCATCTATAGGAATTGAAGTATATCCGATGGAAGTAGATGAATATAAGTATATTGTAGACAAAGGTGTTGAAGGTCTAACTGTATACCAAGAGACTTATGATGAGGAAATATATAAAAGAGTACATTTAAAAGGGCCAAAATCAAATTATAAATTTAGATTAGATGCTCCTGAAAGAGGAGCAAAGGCAGGTATGAGAACTCTATCAATAGGAGCGCTTTTAGGATTAAATGATTTTAGAAAAGAGACCTTCTTTACGATATTGCATGGGAAATATCTAAAAACAAAATATCCTCATATTGAGCTTTCATATTCAACACCAAGAATGAGACCATTCAAAGGTTGTTTTGAAGAATTAGTAGATATAAGTGATACTGATTTAGTTCAAGCTATGGTTTGTATGAGACTGTTTGACCCTCATGCAGCTTTAAATATATCTACTAGAGAAAATTTAGAAATGAGAAGTCATATAATACCTTTAGGGGTAACTAAATTAAGTGCAGATGTATCTACAGATGTAGGAGGTCATTCTCAAGATGAACATGATACTGCTCAATTCAAAATAAATGATGAAAGTACTGTTGAAGATATAGAGAAAATGCTAAATTCAATTGGTTATCAACATGTATTTAAAGATTGGGAAAGATTTTAGATGTATTTGATAACAAATAGAAATTTATGTAGTGAGGAACGATACTTAGAGGTTATTAAAGAATCTATATTGAATGGCGTAGAAAATATTATAATAAGAGAAAAAGATTTAGAATATGAAGCATTAAAAGATTTATATATAAAGATAAAAAAGAAAATCAAGTGCATTAATTTTCAAGAAAAAATATTGGATGAAAGCTTGAAGAACAGTATAAAAAAGAAAGAAAATAATGATGCCTTTAACGTAAACTTCATAATAAATAGTAATATAGAATTTTTTGAAAAGATAGATTGTCAAGGTATTCATCTTCCATTTAAATTGTTTTTGAATTTACTGGGAAATAGGTATAATTTCAATAAAAATAAAATATTGGGATTATCATTACATAAAGTAGAAGAAGTAAAGTATCTAGAAGGAATAATAAGAAAACAAAATATAAAAATAGATTACATAACATTATCACATATATATGAAACTAAGTGTAAAGAAAATTTATTGCCAAAAGGAATTGAACTTTTAAAGGAAGCTAAGAAAATTACTGATATTAAGATAGTTGCACTTGGAGGAATTCTACCATCTAATGTCAAAGAAACATTAAAATACTGTGATGATTTTGCTGTAATGTCAACTATAATGAAATCTAAAAATATTGAAGAAACAATATCAAATTATAATGAAAAAATTCAATTAGCAAAATAGGAAGTAAAGTATTTAAATTGAATAAAAATAAAAAAAGCTATCTTTTAAAATCTAAAAGAGAGCTTTTTTATTTTGTATCTTTGCTAATAAAAAATTGTAAAAAGGGAAAACTTTAGTCAGAGAGATTAAAAAATATCCTATATAGATTCAAAATTTAGTAAAGTATGGAGGACATTATAATGATTGACAGTAAGAAGAAACGATTTATTATACCACACACTTTTACAATTATATTCTTGCTAATAGTCTTAATGGCAATATTAACTTGGATAGTACCAAGTGGTGAATTTAGTAGAGAAGATGTAGAAGGTAGGATGGTTGTTGTACCAGGGACTTATCAAAGTGTAGAAAGTAATCCTCAAGGATTTACAGATGTTTTTAAAGCGCCTATAGAAGGTTTTATTGATTCAGCAGAAGTTGTAGGATTTGTTTTAATAGTTGGAGGTGCTTTTGGTATTGTAAATAGAACTGGAGCTATAGAAGCAGGAATAGCATCAGTTATATCGAAGTTTAAAGGAAAAGAACTACTTATAATTCCGATATCAATGATTTTATTTGGTCTTGGAGGTACTACATTTGGGATGGCAGAAGAAACATTACCATTTTATATGATATTTGTTCCACTTATGACATCCTTAGGATATGATTCTCTAACCGCCATTGCGATTGTATTTATAGGAGCAGCGGCAGGAGCGGCTGCATCGACAATAAATCCATTCTCAGTTGGTATTGCACAAGCACTAGCTCAACTTGCTCCTGGTTCAGGAGTAGCATATAGAGTAGTGATTTTTATAGCATATATATTAATCAGTATAGCGTTTGTAATGTATTATGCTAAAAAAGTTAAAGAAAACCCTGAAAGCTCAATAGTGTATGAGATAGATAAAAATAATAAATCAATACTTAATCATACTTCAACTGAAATAAAAGAGTTTACTTTTAAAGAAGTATCTGTTCTTGCTATATTTGGAATAGGAATGGCGATAATGATTTGGGGTGTTTTAAGCCAAGGATGGTATATCCCAGAAATATCAATGTGTTTTGCTGCGATAGGTGTACTTTCTGGATTAGTTGGTAGATTGTCACAAAGTGAAATTTCTGATAGTTTCATAGATGGAGCAAAAGATTTAGCATCAGCTGCTCTTGCAATAGCTTTAGCTCGTGGAATTGTAATAATTGCTCAAAATGGATTCATAATAGATACTATATTAAATTCTGCAGCAAGCTTTTTAGGTGGACTTCCAAAGGTTATATTTGTATATCTATCATTTTTCTTGGAAGCTGCGTTGGCATTTTTGATTCCATCATCTTCAGGACTTGCTTCACTTACAGTGCCTGTTCTTGCTCCTCTTGGTGATTTAGTTAATATATCAGCTCAAGTTATAGTAACTGCTTATCAATTTGGGGTAGGTCTTACAAACTTTATAACTCCAACATCTGGAGTACTAATGGGAGCACTTGCGGTAGCTCATGTTCCTTTTTCAAAATGGGTAAAATTTATAATGCCTATATTGTTGATTTTAACAGCTGTATCTTTAGTTTTTTTAACAATAGGTATTTATATAGGTTTTTAATTTAAGAGAGTTTAATTTAATATATTTAGAAATTATATAAAATACTAAAAATATGATTATTAATAAATTGCCACCATAAATTTTTTGGTGGCAATTTATTTTATAAATGTTTCATTTCAATATTAAAACAAATTATAGCTTCCTTTAAGAAGAAGTTGCTTTATTTTATTATATTTATAATTATTTATTTAGGAGTATGAGCTCTAAATTTATTTCTATAATGAAGCAATAAATATAATAAAGGTATTGCAAACCATATGAACTGGCATGCTGTTGTGACTGTAGCTGAATCAAAGTAAAAACTCAATATAATCATTCCAATAGCTATAACAAATGATAAATACGCAAAAATCTTACTTGCCTTTTTCCATATTTTTTCATCTCCAATGGCCCAAGCATATTTAGTATCTATGTTCTTATAAATTTGTAGCTTAGGTAATAAATTACCAAAATACATAATTATAATGGCATTTATTATAACTGATACTTTGTCGTTAATTTCATAAGAAAATATCTCATCTATACCTAGTAAAGGAATGATAAACCTTCCAACTGCGACTATTAAAAATAACATTTGTAACCTTCTTGCAGTTTTAACTTTTGGGTTATCTTTTGAAAAACCTAAAATTTCTGGTGCATTTACATAGTTTATAATTAATAATGCTACAAGTAATATTAAACCTATATTTTCCATAATAACCGTTGCCAAAACCTTATAAAACTTTATAAAGTATGTTTAATTATTGTTTCAACGTATCTGATTTTGCAAGTCAAACTACAACAAGCTACTTTCATTTGATGTGATACTCCACAATCGTAAATTCGGATACAATGCATCCTACATATTAGCATTATCTTTTTGGTGATTTATGCTAATTTATAATTTGAAAGATTAATTGAAGCATTTAAATCTCTATCAATAGATAATCCACATTTGCAATTATAATATCTATTTTTAAGTTTTAAATCTTTCTTAACCTCACCACATTGACTACAAGTTTTTGATGATGGATAAAATCTACCTGCTATAACTAACTCTATTCCTCTAAACTTACACTTGTATTCAAGTTGTCGTCTAAATTCATAGAAGCCTTGTTTTGTAATAGCTTTTGATAAATGCTTATTTTTCATCAAATTAGAAACTGATAAATCTTCTATTACAACTCTGTATGGTTTGGCTTTCACTATACTCGTTGTAGTTTGATGAAGATAGTTATTTCTAATATTTGCAAGTCTTCTGTGCATTAGTTGTATTTGCTTTTCAAGTTTTATAATATTGTTAGTTTTGACATACTCCTTTCCTTTTTTATTATTTTCATACTTACAAGAAACTTGACGTTGCAACCTACGAAGTTTCTTATCTAATTTTCTAACTACATAAGTTTTATTTATGTTCTTGTAGACTATACCATCAGAACAAATTGCTAAGTCTTTTAGTCCTAAGTCTATTCCTAATGATACATCTGTTAACTCTTCTTTAATTTCTTCTTGCTCTATACCTACTGAAATGTACCAATACTTGTTATCATAACTTATTCTTGGATTACTATATTTAACTCCAGTAGGTAATTGTTCATTAGTTCTTATCCAACCAACTTTTTCAATATTAACTAACTTTCCTTCCTTTACTTTTAACTTACAGTTATCATTGTAGAAGGACTTCTTACTTTTCCTTCTACTCTTAAATATTGGTTTATCTGATAAGCCTTTGAAAAATCTCCTGTAACTATCACAAGCATCTTTAACTGATTGTTTCGCTACATTATTAGATACTTCTTTAAGACAACTTAATTCAGATTTCTTTAATTTAGTTATTTCTTTTCTTAGTTCGTTATCTGAAATAAACTTACCACCATTTTTATAATTTTCTTCTTGTTTCGCAAGTGTCCAATTATATATAAATCTAGCAGTACCTACTGATTGCCACAACTTTTGCTCTTGAAGTTGACTTGGATACAATCTAACTTTTTTCGCTAGTATCATCTTCTATCAACTCCTTTATCATCTTCTTGGCTTTATTACCTCTCTTGCCTTGAAGCCTACAACTAAAAACTGTGATTATCTGTATCATATCTTCAACTAACTCTTGTTGCTCTGCTTTTTCAGTATTGTCAATTTTAACAGTTGCAACTCTCCTATATCTTTTTAAAAATATCCAAGAAGTTTCCAAGTACTTCTTGAAGGACTGATAAATTAATAGAATAAATCAAAAATTGTCCCATTTTTT
This sequence comes from Clostridioides sp. ZZV14-6009, assembly GCF_020658095.1. Taxonomy (NCBI): domain Bacteria; kingdom Bacillati; phylum Bacillota; class Clostridia; order Peptostreptococcales; family Peptostreptococcaceae; genus Clostridioides; species Clostridioides sp. ZZV14-6009. The sequence goes on along the minus strand of NZ_JAGWDG010000006.1, from coordinate 105,335 downwards.
CTGAGCTAATAAGTTCTGCATCTTTTAAAATATCTAAATGTTTAGATATTGCTGGTTTAGACATATTAAAATGACTTGCTATTTCTCCTGCATTCATATCTCTTTCATTAAGTAATTTTAAAATTTCTCTTCTAGTTTCATCACTTAATGCTTTAAATACTTTTACCATAATATCCTCCTTGCTATAGATATAAATATTTAACTAATTAGTTAAATATTTATATCTATAGTATACTCGTATTAGGAAAAAAAATCCACTATTTTTATAACTTCATTATTACGAAATCTTTTAATTTTATCTGATATTTTAATTCTAATTTGAAATATATATGAAGGTTTTTGGAGAATACTTACTTATAATAGGAAAAAATGTTAAAATAAGAATGTAGTTAAATATAAAGAACTGAAATAGCTAACAGTTATTAAACATAGGAGTGTAAAAATTTATGGGATTAAAAGAATTTGATTTTATTGAAGAGTCTATAGAAATGTTGAGGACAATGTCTCCAACATTAGAAACTATATCAGATGAAATAGAAGAGTACTTTGAAAATATCTTGGATGAAAAAAATCAAGAGTATATAAATGTAACCTCTAGAATAAAATCAGAATCAAGTTTACGGGAAAAGATAATTAGAAATAGATATTTAAAAAAATATGGGGAGGCAAGTAATCTTATTCATAATGTATCTGATTTAATAGGACTAAGAATTGAGTGTAGATTTATTGAGGATGAAAATAAGATATATAGGCTTTTAAGAAGATACTTTAATAAAACAGATGATAAAATAAACTACTATAATAAAGAAAATAAAAATATTAAATTAAAATTGTCTGAAAGACAACCTAATAAGCAAAAAAATGGATTTGAAATATATAAGATAGATGGAGTTTTTGCATATTTAGATAGAGAAGTAAAATTTGAACTTCAAATTAAATCTCTTGTAAATGTGTTTTGGAGTGAGATTGAACATAAAATAATTTATAAAAATAACACATATTTACTTGCTGATAAATTTATAAAGGATATGATGGACTCTATAAAGAATAATCTTACTATGATAGATAATCAGCTTTTGAGTATTTATAAAAACTTTCACTCAGGAAAGTCTTTTAACATGAAAGGAAGTAAAAAAGAAATTGAAAAGCTCTTTGCAAAATTAGTGTACGATGCTTTTTCAGAAAAGATGAATAAAAGTATAGGTTTTGTTGTGGATTTTAAAAAGCCATGTGAAACTATATTAAGTTATTCTTTTAATAAACAAGATATAAGCGATGAAGTTTTAGGTAATTTTATGCTCGATGAGTTTGCAAGATTAAATGAAATTGTAAATAAAGATATAGATTTTAATGACCAAATAGAGTTTGAAAGAGAACCTACATTTGATGATAAATTCTGTAATGATTTAGGAAATCATTTTAGAAGTAGACTAAATACGGAGTTTCCATGGAACTTATTTTTTAGGATATTGTTTGAAATAGAACCATGTAATAACACTGAAGACTTTGAAAACTTTGTAGAGTTTATAAAGGAAAATGTATTGCTTGAAGAAAATAGAGAACAACTCTTATGTCAATTTGAAGAAGATAGTAAATTTATAATTGAAGATATATATAATTGTATTTTTAATAGTATAAGTGAAGTTGATAGTGTTGAAATTTTATATAACTATAATCTTGAAAAAATCAATTTTACATCAAGTGAAATTATAAATTGTATCTGTAGAGAGTATGAGTGTTATAGTGAATATTTAGAAGAAAAAGAAAAACTTATGAATGCATTTAAAGAAAAAATTATTCAGGTTTTTGAGTAGTCAATCAATATTGAAATGGCGCAATAGCGCCATTTTTCAAATATATATAAATAAAAGTATTTTAGAGGAGGCGATTTGTATAGAGAGAACAGGTGTAATTTTAGCAGGAGGGAAAAGCTCTAGAATGGGGAAAGATAAAGCTTTTTTAGAATTACATGAAAAGCCTTTTATTGAAATTGCAATAGAAGTTTTTAAAAATTTTGATGAAGTAATAATAGTATCTAATAATGAAGAATTATATTCAAAATATAACATTAAAGTTTATAATGATATAATAAAAAATGTTGGTCCAATAGGAGGAATATATACTGCTCTTGAACATGCAAAGTATGATATAGTTACAGTTGCATGTGATATGCCGTATCTAAATAATGAAATAGTCGAAAAAATAGCTGATGAAATGGATGATAAAAGTGTAATTTCAGTAACAAATGGAAAGTTACAACCATTGTGTTCTGGATACAAAAAGAGTATAATAAATAAAGTATCTTTATGTATAGGGAAAAATGATTTGAAGCTTAGAACTCTTATAGAAAAAATAGATAAAAGCTATATATACTTTGATAACGAAGATTTATTTTTAAATGTAAATACTATTGATGAGTATAAAAAATTGACTGAAGTTTAATTAGCTACGGTTGTAAAATAGAGTAGGATTTATATGGAGGAGAATTTATGAATTTACTTAAATGTGATTCTTGGGCAGTGATATTAAATAATAGTGACGAAGGAAGCAAAGCATATAAAATATTAGATGAACTTAAAAAGAATATGTACAAAGTTGTTGCTATAGATGAAGAGAAAAAGAATATTGAAGGTATAGATGTATATGAGTGTCTAAAAGACGTACCACACAATATTGATGTTGTAGCTATTATAGATAAGCAGTCTAAGATGGATGCCATTTTAGAAGAGATAGAACTTTTAGACATACAAAATATCTGGTTTGAAAAAGGAAGCTTTAGTGAAATGATTATTAAAAAAATTAAGGATTTAAAATTGAATGTAGAATACAATTTAAGTTTATATGATGAGTTAACTAAGTAAAATTATATATAGAAATGATTAAGAACATAATTGGTTAACGAAATATCTTATTTTATAATATAGATTTCCTAGATAAAGTATCAAATTAAAAGATTTATTAAGAAAATTCCTATTTACATGATATAATATATTAAACAGGAATATTAAGGAGTTGATATATTATGTTAATAGTAACTACAGAAAAAGTAGAAGGAAAAAAAATAGCAGAAGTGTTAGGATTAGTTAGAGGAAGTACAATAAGAGCAAAACATGTTGGAAAAGATATAGGAGCAAGCTTTAAGAATCTTGTTGGTGGAGAACTTACAGGATATAATGAAATGCTTACAGAAGCAAGACAAATTGCAATAGGCAGAATGGTTGAAGATGCAGAATCTAAAGGTGCAAATGCAATAATAGCATTTAGATTGTCTTCAGCTTCAGTTATGCAAGGAGCAGCAGAAATGCTTGCTTATGGAACAGCAGTTATTTTAGAAGATAACAATGATATAGCTGAAAAATAAAGTATAAGTAATTAGAAAGAGACATCTTTTATAAATTTTATGGATGTCTCTTTTTGTTTGAAAAATATCAGGTAAAAGTAATTTTTAACCATTATGATAATAAAATAAGATGATATTATATAAATAAGTAAAATTATATTATATAATATAAAGTATAGACTTTAAAATTTTTATTAGTAGGAGAAAATATGAACAATGTTATAATAGTTAGAGGAGCTGGAGATTTAGCAACAGCAGTTATACACAAGTTACATAACTGTGGTTTTAAAATAATTGCTTTAGAAGTTGAAACTCCTCTTGCAATAAGAAGGAAAGTTTCTTTTAGTGAGGCTATTTATGAAAAGGAAGTTTCTGTGGAAGGTGTCTATTGTGTGTATTGCAAAGATAAAACAGAAATAAAAAAAGCTTTAAATAAAAGAAAAGTGGCGCTAATAATAGACCCAAAAGGTAAATATATAGATGAAATACGTCCTGTAGCAGTTATAGATTGTATACTTGCAAAAAAAAATATTGGAACAAATAAAGCGATGGCATCACTTACAATAGCTTTGGGTCCAGGGTTTTGTGCAGGTAAAGATGTAGATATAGTTATTGAAACTATGAGAGGACATAATTTAGGAAAAGTGATAAGAGAAGGATATGCTTTAAAAAATACAGGAATACCAGGTGCTATATTGGGTATAACTAAAGACCGAGTTTTTTATTCTGAGAACGTTGGAATAATAGAAACTATATGTAATATAGGAGATGTAGTTAAAAAAGGAGATATAATATGTTATATCACTGAAAAAAATGGAAATAAAATAGAAGTGAAAACTTCTTTAGATGGTGTTTTGAGAGGCATATTGAAAAATGGTTCACAAATAGAAAAAGGATTAAAGATATTGGATATAGACCCTCGAATGGAAGAAGTAAAAAATTCATTTACGATATCAGATAAAGGACGTTGTATAGCAGGAGCAGTTTTAGAAGCATTATTATCAGAAGGAATATTACCAGAATAGGTTCTATTAAATAGATTTTTTATTTATAAAAGTTTAATTTATATGTAAAGGGGTGAAACCATATGTTTAATGTAGCAATTATAACACTTAGTGATAAGGGCTATGAAGGGAAAAGAGAAGACATAACAGGCAAAAAATTAACTGAATTTGTTGAAAATACAGGGAATTATAAAGTTATTGAATATGTGTTGATAAAAGATGATAAGGAAATGTTAAAGGAAAATATTATAAAAATTTGTGACAGTAATAAAGTAGATTTAATTCTTACCAATGGAGGTACTGGATTTTCAAAGAGAGATATAACTCCAGAGGCTACTAAAGATGTTTTAGAAAGAGAGATACCAGGTCTTAGTGAATACATGAGAATGAAATCTACAGAAATTACTAAAAAAGCTATACTAAGTAGGGGTGTAAGTGGAATAAGGAATAATTCTATAATAATAAATTTACCTGGAAGTCCCAAAGGTGCAGTTGAAAATCTAAGCTTCATTATTGATGTCTTAGACCATGGCATAGAAATTTTAAGAGGAGAAGCCACAGAATGTGCCACTAATAACAAAAAATAGTATATAATTCAGATAGATAAAAAATAGACAAAGAGGTAGATAAAGTATGATTGATAAGTATGGAAGAAAAATAGACTACCTTCGTATTTCACTTACAGATAAGTGTAATTTAAGGTGTGTTTATTGTATGCCACCAGATGTTAAATTTGAAAAAAATTATATAAACGATAATCTAAGTTTTGAAGACTATAAATTTATTATAAAGGCTATGTCAGAACAAGGGATAACAAAGGTTAGATTTACTGGAGGAGAGCCTCTTTTATATCCCAATTTAAATGAACTTATAAGGTTTACAAGAGAAGAATGTGGAATAGAAAATATAGGAATGACAACTAATGCTCTTGGACTTTCTGATAGAATATTTGAGCTTAAAGAATGTGGTCTGAATAAAGTAAATATAAGCTTAGATTCTTTAAAGGAATATAAATATAAATCTGTGACAAGAGGCGGCAATTTAAAAGAAGTATTAAAATCGATTGAGTCATGTTTAAATTTAGGTATAAAAGTAAAAGTAAATTGTGTTGCCATAAATGGATTTAATGATGATGAGCTTAAAGACTTTATGTTTTTAACAGTTAAATCACCAATTGATGTAAGATTTATTGAACTTATGCCATTAGGTGAAGCTAATAGAGTCTACAAAAAAGGATATTTTAATGTAAAAGAAATGGTTGAAAAAATATATGGTTTATATAAAGTTAAAAATGATGAAAAAAGTACAGCAGAATATTATAAGTTTAAAGGAGCAAAAGGAAGAATAGGAATTATAACTCCATTAAGCTGTTCATTTTGCAACACTTGTAATCGTATTAGACTTACCTCTAGTGGTGCAATAAAACTGTGTCTACATTCAAAAGAAGAAATAGATATAAAACCACTTTTACATAAACCATTGTTATTTAGAGAAACTATGAAAGATATAATAAAAGAAAAGCCAGAAAAACATCATTTAATAGAAAATAAATGTAGTGATACAAATAGACGTATGTATGAAATTGGAGGATAGGTAATGTTAACGCACATAAATGAAAAAGGGTATGCTAAAATGGTAGATATAAGTGAAAAAGATGATACTAAGAGAACTGCTATAGCAACAGCTACGATTACTCTTGGCAAAGAAGCTTTAGAAAAGGTAAAAAATGGACAAATAAAAAAGGGAGATGTATTATCCGTAGCTCAAGTTGCAGGGATAATGGGAGCTAAAAATACATCTTCAAATATACCAATGTGCCATCAAATTAAATTGGTTGGATGTGATTTAGAATTTGAGATAGATGATTCTATGTCTGCTATTAAAATATATGCAACCTGTAAATCGCTTGGCAAAACTGGTGTAGAAATGGAAGCATTAAATGCTTGTTCTTTAGCAGCGCTTACAATTTATGATATGTGTAAAGCAGTTGATAAAAAGATGGTCATAAGCAATATACATCTTGTGGAGAAAACTGGTGGAAAATCAGGTGATTTTAAGTTTGAATAATTTAAGAATATATGGGTGAAAATTTGGAGGAAATATGGCTAAAGTAGTGTCAATAAATATAAGTGACAGAAAGGGTGTCATTAAGGTTCCTGTGCAATGTGCAGAACTAAAAATAAATTATGGAATAGTTGGAGATGCACATGCAGGAAACTGGCATCGTCAAATAAGTTTACTTGGAAAAGAAAGTATAGATAAAATGAAAATGAGAGGCTTTGACCAATTAAAATTTGGAGACTTTGCTGAAAATATAACTACAGAGGGAATAGAAGTATTTTCATTACCTGTTGGTACAAAATTAAAGATAGGCAAATGTGAAGTTGAAGTAACTCAAATAGGGAAAAAGTGTCATAATGGATGTGAGATTAAAAAATTAACAGGGGACTGTGTAATGCCACGCGAAGGAATTTTTGTTAAGGTTTTAAAAGAAGGAGTTATAAATATTGGAGATTCAATAGATATAATTCAATAAAAATTTGATTAAACTTAAAATAAATTTCTGATTATATTTAAAAATTTTCTTAAATGTTCGTATAGCCTTGTTTTATAGGCTGTTCGGACATTTTTACTGTCAGGAGATACTTCACAATATTTCAGAATGTGTAGTGTAAAGTATTTTAAATAGATAGATTTAACAATATAACATACTGTTGTATAATATGAGATATGATTAATAAATTAAATATGGGAGGAGAGATACTCATATGCGGAAAAAGAAAGAGGAAGATTTTTAAAATATCAGAGGTTTTATTAAAAGAAAATGAGAAGAAGCTTTACACGAAAAAACATTCTTTTGCAGATGTAAGTGTAAGGAAATATTACTCAGGAACTCATTCGATTGTACTCATCATTAATGGCATAGAACAAGATAAGTTAGATTTTGAATTGAATGTATAATTTTACCTGAGTAACAAGTAGTATCCATCATATAAAATGAAAATAATTTGTAAAATTATATTCAATTGTATATAAAAATAATATAAAATTTTATTAAATTTAAAAAATACAAAATATAAATACAGTAATAATATAAAAAATTACATATAAAACTAAAAGATACAAGTAATTTACTTTTTAAGTTGACAAAATATTGCATATATATTATGATATAAATCATAAATAAATAACGTAGATTCGCAGAAGAAGAAAGTAGCATAAAGGAATTTTACAGAGAGTTAGATTTAGCTGAGAACTAATATTGAAATTTGTGTGAAAAGAACTTTGGAGAATACTATTACAGCTCTATTGTAGTAGTGGTTTAATTCGCCTTAAGAAAATGAGTGAGTAAAATAAATTTTTACTAATAAGAGTGGTAACACGGATTTGTATTCGTCTCTTGGATTTTTTCCAAGAGGCGTTTTTTATTATAAAATTATTTCAGAAAATTTAAAACTATATATTAAATGAAAATTATAAATATATAGTTGTTAATAAATTTATAAATTAGAAAATTGTAAAATAAACTAACTAAATGGTTTTACAATTTTAATGGAGGGATGAAAATGGAAGAAGAAAAAATTAATTATGCCTTGGAACAGGTTCCAGAGAATCAAAAACGTGGTTGGGTAGCTATGTTTTCAGTGCTAGTAGCGATAGGCGTGGATTTATCATCTGTTATTTTAGGAGCTGAGTTAGCTCAAAGTATGCCAATGAAACAAGCAATATTATCAGTAATTGTAGGTTCATTTTTTTCTGCTATTTTGTATACTATATGCTCTTTAGTTGGCTCATCTACAAGTTTATCTACATCTATGATAACAAAATATGTATTTGGAGAAGCTGGAGCAAAAATATTTTCTCTAGTTATAGGGGTTTCTCTATTAGGATGGTTTGGAGTTCAAGTAGGCTTCTTTGCTCAAAATGCTCAAATAATAATAAAAGATATATTTAATCTAGATGTGAGCATGCAAGTTTTAAGCCTCATAGGTGGTCTTTTGATGATGAGTACAGCTATTTATGGATATAAAGCAATGGAAAAATTAAGTGTGTATTCAGTACCATTCTTATTAATTCTTATGATGTTAACTATATTCTTGTCTTTTAAAGCAAATGGAATTCCAGTTGATGATAATATGAAATCGACTATGACATTTGCAGGTGGAGTTTCTCTATCAATGAGTATAATAATAGTTGGAGCAATAGTATCTCCTGATATAAGTCGCTGGGCTAAAAGTAGAAGAGATTGTGCACTTTCAAGTTTTCTAGGGATACAATTTGGAAATGCCTTTATGATAGTAGTATCAATAATATTAGTAAAATGTATGGGTACTTCAGATATTATGAGAATTTTTATTACATTAGGAATTGCTATACCAGGTATAATTGTACTTACATTAGCTCAATGGACTACAAATACAAGCAATGTATATTCTGCATCACTAAGTATAGCTCTTGTACTAAAAAAAGCTCCTGAAAAAGTATTAACTATAGTTCTTGGTGTTGTAGCAACTTTATTAGCTGTATTTGGAATATATGAAGGATTTATAGGATTTTTAAATTTACTTGGAATTGTTATTGCACCTGTTGGTGGTGTGTATACAGCAGAATATTATATAGTAAAACAAGAACTTAAAGGATTTGATAAGGGGATAGCATACAAACCAATAGTTAAACATTCAATAATATCTTGGATAATTGGTATATTAATAACATACCTTTCTACATATGGATTTATAACTCTTACTACTATAGCACCTTTAGATGGTTTTATAGCAGGATTTATAATACAATCAATTATTGGAAAAGCGATTTGTTCATCAAAAAACAAACAAGAAGTAAAAAAAGCAGTTTAATGAAATATGCTTGTAAAGTATAAAATAAATTTGGGATATGAGGAGAAAGTAACATGAGATTTTTAACAGAAGAAAGCGTGGATAAAATAGCAGTTGGCGCAGCAGTGCTTGGAACTGGAGGAGGAGGAGACCCATACATAGGTAAATTAGTTGCAAAACAAGCAATTAAAAAGTATGGACCTGTAAAAGTGATTAGTTTAGATGAACTAGAGGATGATGCTTTAGTAGTACCAGTATCTGGTATGGGTTCTCCTGTAATTACAATAGAAAAATTACTTTCTGAAGTGGAATTAACTACTCCTTTAGAGATAATGGAAAAATTATTGAATAGAAAAGTTGATGTTATAATTCCTATAGAAATAGGGGGAATAAATTCACTTATGCCAATAGCAGTTGCTGCAAAAAAAGGGCTTCCTATTTTGGATGCAGATTCTATGGGTAGAGCGTTTCCGGAAGCTCAAATGGTAACTTTTTATCTTGAAGGATATGAAGCATCACCTGCTGTAATGGCTGATGAAAAGGGTAATTCAGCTATCCTTTATCCTGTTGATGGAATTTGGTCAGAAAGATTGGCTAGAACTTTAACAGTAGAAATGGGAGGAAGTTCTTCTATTAGTGACTATAATTTAAGCGGAGCTCAAGTTAAAAAAGCTGCTATAGGAAATACCTTGACTATAGCTGAAACTATAGGAGGATTTTTACTTGAGAATAAGTCAGACTCAAAAGGTGCTATTGAAAATATATTGAAAGAATTAAAAGGATACAAATTATTTGAAGGAAAAGTAGTTGATATTAAAAGAGAATTAAAAGGTGGGTTTACTAGAGGGCATGCATTCTTTGCTGGAATTAATGGATATGATGGAGAATACTCTGTACTATTCCAAAATGAAAATCTAATTGCAAAAAAAGGTAGTACACCACTTTGTATTACACCAGATTTAATAGCAATATTAGATTTAGAAACTGGATTCCCAATAACTACAGAAAGAATAAAATATGGTTCTCGTGTGATGGTAGTAGCTTTTCCTTGTAATGAAAAATGGAGAACTAAAAAAGGAATTGAGACAGTTGGACCTGGATACTTTGGGTATGATGTAGAGTATAAAACAGTAGAAGAATTACAAGGAAAATAAAAATTTAGGGGGAAATTTTGATGTATCGTGTAGGAATTGACGTTGGAGGAACAAATACAGATGCTTGTATACTGGATAAGGAATTAAAAGTAATCCATTCAGTTAAAGTAGCAACTACAAAAGATGTTGAAACTGGTGTTTATAATGCCTTAAAAAAAGTTATAGATGAAAGTAAAATTGACCATTCATTAATAAAATATGCTATGCTTGGTACAACTCACTGTACAAATGCAATAGTAGAAAGAAAAAGGCTTAATAATGTAGCAATGATAAGAATAGGAAAACCAGCAACCACTGCCATTTTACCATTTATAGATTGGCCAGAAGATTTAAGAGAAAAAATAGAATTAGATTCAATATTGATATCTGGTGGTTATGAGTTTGATGGAAGAAAGATAAATGAACTTTGTAAAGATGAAGTAGTAGATTTTTGCAATAAGATAAAAGGTAAGGTAGAAAGTATTGCAATAAGTGGAGTATTTGCTCCTGTAAATAAGCAACAAGAAGAAGAAGTTGCAAAATGGGTTAGAGAGATTCTTGGTGATATTCCAATATCCTTATCAAATGAAATAGGTAATATAGGTATCCTGGAAAGAGAAAACGGAGCAATTTTAAACTCTGCATTGTCTAGAGTAGGGAAGGCTGTTTCTTTAGGATTTGAGAAAGCATTGAAAGATTTAGGAATAGATGCAGAAATATATTTTAGTCAAAATGATGGAACATTAATGAATTTAGAGTACACAATGAAGTATCCTATTTTCACAATTGGATGTGGAATAACAAATTCTATAAGGGGAGCATCCTTTTTATCAAAAGTAAAAAATGCAATAGTACTAGATGTTGGAGGAACTACGAGTGATTTAGGTGTATTATACAATGGATTTCCTAGAGAATCTTCAATTCCTGTTACAATTGGAGGAGTACATACAAACTTTAGAATGCCAGATGTTTTAACCATTGGACTTGCTGGGGGAACTTGTGTAAAAGGTGAAAAAGACAATATAAAAATAGGCCCTGAGAGTGTAGGGTATAGAATAACTGAAGATGCAATAATATTTGGTGGTGACACTTTAACTTTATCAGATGTTGTTACAAAGTTAGGCATGGCATTTGAGGATAGAAAAAGTAATGTTGAAAATTTAGATAAAGATTATTGTGATGATGTATATAAAAAAGTAATTTTAAAACTAGAAGATGCTGTAGACCAAATGAAGACTAGCCAAAATGATGTTGAATTAGTTTTAACTGGTGGAGGAAGTATAATTGTCCCAGAAAAACTAAAAGGCATAAGTGATGTTATAAGACCTCCTCATTATACCGCAGCAAATGCTATTGGTGCGGCTTTAGGGCAAATAAGTGGAGATGTAGAAAAAGTGTACAGCTTAGATAAAATGTCTAGAGAAGATGCTATAGAAGATGCAAAACAAGAAGCCATAAATAAAGCTTTAAAAGCAGGTGCTAAAAAGGATACTATAGAAGTATTAAATATAGAAGATGTTCCACTTGCATATCTTCCAGGTAATGCACTCCTTATAAAAGTAAAAGTTGTTGGAGATTTGATATAATTTAAAGAAAATTTAAGTGCTTTTAAATATGTTTTAGATATAAAAAAATCGGTGCATAGTTTGTACCGATTTTTTATCTTTATTAGTAGAGAACTCGTTTTTTTGCTTCTGCTATAGCTCTAGCAGCACTTTTTTCCTCGATTCTTTTTTCTTCTTCTCTTTTAAAAGCATTTATTGTATCATTTAAATTTTTATCGTGTTCATTTTTTTCTTTGTCTTCGTTTTCTCTGTAAACTAATACATAATCTATTATTGATTCATTTATTATTTGAGATATACTTTTATTTTCATTAATTCCTATTCTTTTAACTTCTTTAAGTAATGTTTCATCAATGTGAACCGTTGTTTGTTTTGTATTTTTTGCCACCTTAATCACCTCTTAAAAAAATTTTAACATTAAAATTTTTTATAGTCAATAAATTTTAACATTAAAATTCTTTAAAAGTTTTTATTTGTTTTTCTAAAACTTTCTATTTTGCTTATCATATTTTTTTTTATATTTTCGCCTAATACAGAAGATTTTAGTCTAGGATTTTCAATATGGTCATAAATTGGTTCTAGGAATTCAACTTCAACAGGAACAGAATTAATTTTACCAATAGGTTGATATCCTTCATAAGTATCTTTTGAATTTTTTATGACTAATGGAACAATAGGACACTTTGCTTTATATGCTATTTTTAAGGCTCCACTTCTAAAATCTGATACTAGTGAATTTGGTTCTTTAATCCATGTTAAATCCCCTTCTGGAAACACTGCCATACTCTGGCCTGTAAGTATATTTTGTGAGGCTTCAGCAATACTTTTAATCCCTTCTCGATTATTTTTTCTGTTTACATATACACATCTTAACAACTTTGCCCATTCTTTAAATATAGGTATATTTCTCCAAACTGGCTCATCTGCAATTACACATCCAATTGGTCTCTCTACACTTGCTGCTAGGATAAAACTATCAAGCATACTTGAGTGATTTACAACAAATAAGATTGGTTCTTTTGGTAATGTTTCTTTGCCAAGTATATTAAGGTCTATATTTACTATATCTAAAGATTTTTTAGCTTGTTTTTGCATAAATTCAAATTTTTCTTTTAAGCTAAATTTATCTGGATTTTTTTTGATTTTTATAAGTTTAGGTATAGAAGATGTAAAGCCTATGAGTTGATATGTAGCAAATTTTAAGTAATTATTCATAAAATTATCTCCTTAAAATAAAATTGTTTATTACTGTAAAGATTTTAACATAAAATGAAATTTAAGTCTATTTTAATTGGGATTTATAACTTACATTTAAAATAGACCTATTTTGAAATTTTTATACTTATAATTTTATTAATAAAACTATATTAATAATGTAGTATTCTATTAGATTAGCTAAATAACCTTTAAATATTATTTTGTATAATATAAATAGAAGAATCCAATATAGTATTGTTTTAAATCTTATATTATGCTAAAATTTATTTGTATTTTATAAATTACAAAAATATATAGTTTAGTTTTCTAGGGTTCCGCATTTTATAATGGGCAGGTCCAAGAGAAAACGCACGGTTATTGTGTACACGGAAGGATAAAAGCCTGGGAGATATTTAATAATATTTCTGTAGGCTTTTTTATTTTTATATATTTTAAAGTTGAGGAGGTATTCTAATGAAAAAATTTGTTGTTGAGAATGAGTTTTGGAACCTATTTCCTAGTTCAAAGATTGGAGTTGTTATTTGTCAGGACATAGACAATTCTATAATGGATAAAGAAGAATATAAGGAAATGATTTTGCAGGGAGAAGAATATGCATTAAAACACTTGAAGGATGTAGAATTTAGCAATAACCAAGTAATTAAAGTATGGAGAGAAGCATTCAAAAAATTTAAAACGAAAAAAGGAGCAAGGTCATCTATTGAGGCATTGTTAAAAAGAGTTCATAATGGAAATCATATAGCAACTATTAACCCCTTAGTGGATATTTACAATTCTATTTCACTAAAATATGCATTGCCTTGTGGTGGAGAAGACATAGACAAATTTATAGGAGATATTAGGTTGACTAGAGCAGTTGGAAATGAAGAATTTATACCATTAGGAGCAGGGGAAAACTCATCTCCATATGAAGGAGAAATAGTTTATAAAGATAATGGTGGAGCAATTTGTAGGTGTTGGAATTGGCGTGAAGCAGTGAGAACAATGCTTACTGAAAATACAAACAATGCCTTTTTATGTATTGAATTAGTAGATGAAAGCAGATTTGAAGAATTTGAGAATGCTTTGAATGATTTAGTGAAAATAGTTCAAGAAAATTTAGGTGGAACATGTAAAATTTCCATTTTAGATATTAACAATAAAGAAGTATCAATAAATTAATTTGAGGGAGTGTAGAGTAATGAGTAGTTTTAGCTATAAAGATATTTATATTGAGGATGGCAAAAGAGTATTAGAAGTAAACATACTTCCTGAAAAGTATTGTAATTTTGATTGTATATTCTGTCCTATTGGAAGGTCATATAATAAAGTAGATACACCTCAATCATTTGACAAGATTGATGACTCACTTAGAGAATTAGAACGTATGATAGAAAAGTATAAAGCAGAACTAGTTTTCATTAATTCAAAAGGAGAAGCCCTATTGAATGATAAAGTTTGTGATGTAATTGAGTTAGTAAAACGTAAAAGAGTGCCTGTACGATTACTTTCTAATGGATATTTATTAGGTAAAGATGAATATATAAAAGTAGCCAATATGTGTGATGAAATTATTGGAGAGATAAAAACAATATCGGAAAAAGATTTTCAAAAAATTCAGAGACCAATTGTAGGGTATACTCTAGAAGAATATATTTCAAATATGATTTTATTTAATAAACAGTATAAAGGAAAATTTATTTTAGAAGTAACAATTATCAAGGGATATAATGATAATGAGGAATCTATTAATAAGATAAAAAGTATTATTGATGAATTATCTCCAAATAAAGTGATTATTGAAAGAATGAACGATGAAAAATTTAAGCAAAAATTTGGTATATCTAATGAAAGGTTTGATAAAATTTCAAAAACATTATTAAACTTTTGAAAACATTAATGAAAAATGTTTATATATGAAATAAAAATCTAATAGAGTTAATCTATTGGATTTTTTTATATACAACATACTATATATCCTTACTGAATTAACTTTTATTTATGAAGATTATTTTATATTTAGAAGAGGGCTTTTTTCATTTGTCCAAACAATATTATTTACTTAATTAATAATTATCATATATATTATCAATAAAAAAAGACTCTTAAAAGAGTCTTTCCGAAAAAATCTATATAATTATAATATAGTTATGTTTTCTGCTTGCTGACCTCTAGCACCTTTAACTATATCAAAGCTTACTTTTTGACCTTCTTCTAATGATTTAAATCCTGAAGTTTGTATAGCTGAGAAATGAGCAAATACGTCATCTCCACCGTCTACTGTTATAAAACCAAATCCTTTTTCGTTGTTAAACCATTTCACTATTCCATTATTCATTAAAAATACTCCTATTAACCTATATCAAGATATACTTGATTTAATTGTGTATTACCACAAATACTATTGTATCACAGATTAATAAAAATGTCTACTTAATTGTAATTTTTAGTTAACATTTTTTGTTTATCCTTAACCATAAAAAAATTAAAAAGCTTTGTATTGCTATATATTAGTGAAAATGTAGATAAAATACTTTACTGACATTTAACTGACATAAATATTAAAATCTAAAATTAAGAGATTTAAAAATCAATGTTTATTTGCGAAAAAGATAGATAGCTATTATTTTATATTGAATAATAGCTATCTATCTTAGAGAATATATAATTATGTATTAAAGTAATAGTATAATATTTATATATAAGATAAAATATATAAATATTATACTATTATAAAGCTAGAGAAGCCCATTTTTCACATTGAGAAATTCTTTTTCCATCATCACCTTGCTCTTTATCGTATGCAAATTGAGTTAATATTTCACATGGAAATGTGTCACATAGGCCACAATGTGTAAGATTTTTATTCTCACAACATGATTTTACAGGACATTCTTCAGACCAAAAAGGTTTATCAATATTTGTACATCCAGCGCAATTTACATCTTCCTTATACTTACATTCACAACACAAAATTCCACATCTTGATTCTATCATTTTAAATCACTCCTCAAATATAAACTTTATATAATTATATGTTAAAATTTATATTTCTCATTGTAAAAATCAGACAAATTTTTTATATAGGTTGTTGGATTAACACCACAAATAGATTTAAAATCATTTATAAAGTGAGATTGGTCATAATAACCTATATTTTGAGCTAAAGTTGTAAATGACATCTTATTACTTTGTATTTCTTGTAGTACCATGTTTATACGTAATAATCTAAGGTATGTCTTAACACTCATACCAAGAGAATTATTAAAAATCCTATTTAAATGGCGTTCACTATAACAACTAATTTGAGCAATATTTTTAACAGACATGATAGAGTTTTGTTTTCTAGCATCTATAAGAATTGGTATTGTTAAATCTTTTATATTAGATTTAAATAAGTACGATAAAAATAATCTATCAAATTGTTCAATGAGTTCTTCAAGAGTACTGGACTTTTCAAAGATAGAATTAGTTTCCAAATCAAGTTGAGTGTTAAAATCTTTAACAGGAATTATTAAATCGGCTGATTCTATTTGAGGAAAACCTGTCAAATAGTATACTCCACATGGAAGAAATTCAACAAATACCCTAAAGAGTATATTTTCTATATCGTTTTTTACAATAGTAGTTTTTGTTGTAGCACCCCAAAATTTGCTATTTATACCTTTTTTACTAAATTCAAATACCATACATCCACTTGCATCAGGTATCAATGTCAGGTTTTCTATAGAATTTTTATCTTGAACAGTTATTGTATAATGGGCTATGTATGGTCTTAATAATTTGTGTGGTGAAATATATATATCATGATTGCAATTTTTTAACATGTTTTTAATTTTTTCTATCATAAATATGTCCCCCTGATACTATTTAGTGATAAATAGATTAGTTTAATTTTAATATTTTATATAATAAAACATTTTGATAAAAAAGTTTCATTGAGAGTATAAAGCATATAGAATAATTATAAAATAAAGTCTAAAAATGTACAATTATTAAAAAAATTATATGCGCTCATGAAATTGGCATATTAGATAGAGTTAAGTATAAATTAAACACAGAAAATAATAGTGTTACTTTTATAATAGATACATATAAAGATATTTTTAAGAATAAAATTTATTATTAAATAAAAAATAAGGGGAGAGTGATTTAATAGAATGGCATCAAAACAAACACCAAGAAATAATTTAGAAAAGTTTTTAAGAATAAGGGTACTGTCACATACAGGCGACAAAATACATATAAAATTACCTGTAAATTTTGCAAAGAGAATGATTGAAAACAATGCTTTAGATTTGTTTAATGGAAAAGATGATGTAGTTGATGGTAAAAAAGTTACTGAAATATTAGTTAAGGCATTTGATTATGATTTGACTGGAGAAGTGGTTCATCTAGAAAGAAAAAATGGGGATATTATTAAAGTATCAATTGTGCAATAAAATTAATTTATAGAAATTTCAATTTGATGTAATTATAAAAAACTATATAAAAAATTAATTATTTTATAATACTAAAAGCTATATAAATTTGTTATTTTGCAAATTTATATAGCTTTTTTAAGTATTCTTATTATGTGTGGTAGGTATAAAAAGTGGTATACTTATATAAGTTAAGTTTTCTGTATTGTCACTTGTAATATATATTTTAGAAGTATTTTGAAAGTTAAAAAACTGGCAGTATATTCTATTTTTCTATTGAAAATGATATAATATATCTACTAAGAGGGAGGAGGACAAAATTTTGAAGTTAAAATCCTTTCAATTGATTCTGATTGTTTGTATGATTTTTCTTTCTTTTCCAATAGAAATTAACTCTGCTTCAGATAGGGCTCCAGTTAAAGTCGGGTATTATGATGATGGCGATTATATGAGTCGAAATGAAAATGGAGAGTATATAGGATTTAATTTTGAATACTTACAAGAAATTACTAAGTACACTAACTGGAAATATGAAATAGTAGATTGTAAAAGTTGGGAAAATGCTTTTGAAATGTTAAAATCAGGTGAGATAGATGTTCTTCCTAGTGTCTATTATACAAAAGAACGCACAAAAGAAATGCTTTTTCCAACCCTACCAATGTGTAATATCTATACAACTTTAAATGTAAGAGTGGACGATACTCGTTATGATTATGAGGATTTTGATTCTTTTCAGGATATGAAAGTAGGTATTATTAGTAATAGTAAGGATGCTGAAAACTTTAAAGAATATTGTAAAACAAATGATTTTGAAGTTCAAATTATATCTTATAAAGAAACAGATGATTTGTTAAGAAATTTAAAAAATGGAAATCTTGACGGTGTTGCTATAACACATCTTGGTCGGACTAGTACATTTAAAAGTGTAGCACAGTTTTCTCCAGAGCCACTTTATACTGTGGTTTCAAATAAGAAGCTGGATTTATTATCTCAACTGAATTCTGCTTTGAATACATTGACACTTAGGAATTCAAGTTATGAAACAAAATTATACAATAAATATTTTTCTATAAGTACTGCTCAGAAGCCAGTATTTACAAAAGATGAGCAAGAATATATACAACAATCTGGTGAAATTTCAGCTGTGTATGATTCTACAAAGGCACCACTAGAATATGGTGATTCCAAAACAGGCGAGTTTTCTGGTGTGGTTGCTGATTTATTTAAGGAAATTACAAATAACACTGGGTTAAAATTTAGATTTATTTCTGCAAAAAGTTATAATGAAGCACTTCAAGTATCAAAAGATTCTAGCACATCTATAGTTTGTGGTATGGAAAACGATTATATTAATAACCAAAAAAACAATATAAGAACAACTCAGTATTATTTACGTGCTCCAGTAGTTTTAGTTAGTGGAGAAAAAGAAAATAAAATTAAAAAAGTAGCAGCTGTAAATGGTTCTTTAATTGGACAAAATATTACTGAAGATGGGAAACTAGATAGAACTATAGAATATTATAATTCTCCAAAAGAATGTTTTGAAGCTGTATTAAAGGATAAAGTGGATGCTGTTTATGTAAATACATATATTGCGGATTATCTATTGTCCAATCCTCGTTATGAAAAATTTTCTGTTTCGACTTTGACAAACTATGCAGAAGAAATAAGTATTGGCATTTCTGATTCTGCAGATTCAAGGTTATTTTCTATACTAGATAAATGTATTCAATACATGTCAACAGAACAAATGGACAGAATAATTTTAAAAAATACAATAATTCAATATGATATAACTTGGCAAGATATTATTCATCAGCATCCAATGGCAATTATTGGAGGAGTTATTATAATAGCAACTATTATTATTATACTTTTGAGTTTTCTACTTTTATTAAAGTCAAAAAATAATAAACGTATTGAGAGTTTGTTATACCGAGATAGTCTTACAGGAATTTGGAATTTAAATAAATTTTGTAAAGAAGCTATTAAGAGTTTAAGAAATGCAGAAAGTGGTTCATATGTGATTGTTTATTTAGATATAAAACAATTTCGAATGATTAATGACACTTTAGGATTTTCAGAAGGAGATGAAATACTTTGTGTATTAGCTAAAGCTTTACAAAATACTGTCTCTTTTGAAGAATCTTGTGCTCGCGTTTCTGCAGACCAATTTGTTATGTTACTAAAATACAATAGCTGGGATTGCTTAGAAGAACGTCTCTTTAAGATTGATACTCAATTAAATGATTGGGTAGAAAAAATGAGAAAAACTTACCAACTTATTCTTGTATTTGGCATATACATAGTAAATGAAGTTGAAAAACATGATATATCTCTTATGCTTGACCTAGCAAATTATGCGAGAAGAAATACGGAAATAACTCACAAAAGTTGTGTTGTACTTTATGATATGACTATGAGAGAGGAAGGGTTACATCAAAGAAACCTAACAGATAGGATGCAAATAGCCTTAGAACATGGAGAGTTTGTTCCATACTTTCAACCAAAGGTAGATATGAATACAAATAAATTGGTAGGAAGTGAAGCACTGGTAAGATGGAATTATCCAGATAAAGGTATAATAAGTCCTGGAAAATTCATTCCTTATTTTGAAAAAAACGGATTTGTGGTAGAAATTGACTTTTATATCTATGAAGAAGTCTGCAAACTGTTAAAGAGATGGATAGATTTGGGATTAAATATTAGTTCAGTATCTTGTAATTTTTCCAGAATTCATTTTAATAATGAAAGCTTCTCAGAAACATTGATAGAAATAGCAGATTACTATAAAATACCTCACAAATACCTTGAAATAGAAGTCACAGAAAGCATTTTTGTTGAAAATCTCAATCAGATTTTGAGTCATTTTAATCAACTAAAAGAATCAGGATTTCCTATTTCTATAGATGATTTTGGTTCTGGATATTCATCTCTTGGTTTATTACAACAATTTTCTGTTGATATAATTAAGTTGGACCGTACATTTATACAAAAAGGAATGCATGGTAGTCGTGAACAAGCTGTTGTGCGTGGAGTGGTAAATATGGCAAAAGAATTAAATATGAAAGTTATATGTGAAGGAGTAGAAAGTATAGAACAAGTGATAAGACTAAAAGAAATTGGATGTTATTTGGCACAAGGATATTTTTATGCAAAGCCAATGCCACAAGATGATTTTGAGCAATTATTAAAAAATCCTGCACTGAAAATTAAATCAAATGTTTAGGGTACTTGTTTATTATATAAGAGAAAAAGTAAAATACATATTCCAAATTTATATTAATTAAATTAAAAAAGCTATAAATAATAGAATTATTATTTATAGCTTTTTATTATATTAAATAGTTAATTAAAATTAAATATAAATTGTAATAACTATATTTTTTGTTTAAGTTTTAAAACTTGTGTTACTATGTTTGTTGAGTGGTCAGAAATTCTTTCTAAGTTAGTAAGTAAGTCAAGGTAAAGTACACCAGCATCAATTGTACAACTACCATTATTTAATCTAATCATATGAGCATTTCTAAAAGTTTTTTCTAAGTAATTTACTTCATTTTCAACTTCTAAAACTTTGTTTGCTAATTCAAAATCTTTTACATCTAAAACTACTAAAGCATCCTTAAAGTTAGTCATAGTTTTATTGTATATTTCATAGATTTCTTTTATTGCACTATCAGAGAAGTTAACATTCATTTCTTTAACAGTCATAGCCAACTC
The DNA here is from genome assembly GCF_020658095.1 of Clostridioides sp. ZZV14-6009. Taxonomy (NCBI): domain Bacteria; kingdom Bacillati; phylum Bacillota; class Clostridia; order Peptostreptococcales; family Peptostreptococcaceae; genus Clostridioides; species Clostridioides sp. ZZV14-6009. The sequence continues at coordinate 84,120 of NZ_JAGWDG010000006.1, read as the reverse complement.
AGCTATATTTTCAGCATGGTCAGATACTCTTTCGATATCATTTACTGTATTGAAGAGTAAATCTGTTCTAAATCGTTCATCATCTCTAAGTGGTTCTTTAGAAAGTTTTAACAAATAATTTAATATATCTTTCTGCAATTTATTAACAACTTTTTCAGACTCAAAAGTTTTCTTAATATCTTCACTACCTTTATTTAAAAAACCTGCAATTGAATGTTCTAAAGAGTTTGTGGCCTTGTGTCCCATTCTAACAACTTCTTGTACAGTATTACCAAGTGCTATAGATGGAGTACTAAACATTCTTTCATCTAAGTACTTAGTATTGTTTACAATTTCTGACTCAGTTTCTTTAATAGGTATAAGTTTGTTTGCTAATTTAACTATGTATTTAGAAAATGGCAATAATATTATAACATTTGTAAGATTAAATAAAGTATGTGCATTTGCTATTTGTCTAGCTGTGTCAGTTGGGTCAAAATGAGTAACTATAGCTGATATAGGTTTATTTAAAACAAGCATAAATATTATTGTACCAATGACATTAAAACTTAAATGCATTACAGCTGCACGTCTAGCATTTCTATTTGCACCAACACTTGATAAAAGTGAAGTAACACAAGTACCAATATTATCTCCATAAAGTATAGGTAAAGCAGCTGATAGAGGAAGTATTCCTTGAGAAGCTAAAGCGATTAGCATACCCATAGAAGCGCTTGAACTTTGTATGATACCAGTGATTGCAAATCCTGCCAATATACCAAGTATAGGATTTTTACTAAAATATAAAAGTGTATCAGTAAATCCCTTATATTCAGCAAGTGGAGCTACTGCATCTTTCATAAATTCCATACCTGTAAACAATATACCAAAACCAATAAGTATTTCAGCTAAGTGTTTTGTTTTTTGATTTGATGTAAATAAATAAAATACTATACCTATACCTAATGCAATTGGGGCTATTCCTTCAAGATTAAATGAAACTAGTTGGGCAGTAACAGTAGTACCTATATTTGCACCCATTATTACACCAATGGCTTGACTTAGATTCATTATTCCTGCATTTACAAATCCTACAACCATTACAGTAGTAGCACTTGAACTTTGTATGATACCTGTAACAACTGTACCTACCAATACACCCATAACAACATTACTTGTTAAGAGTTCGATGATTTTCTTTAATTTGTCTCCTGCCGATTTTTGTAAACCTTCTCCCATTAAACTCATTCCATAAAGAAAAAGTCCAAGACCACCGATAAGACTAATTGCTATATTCACGACATTTCCTCCCTTAAGAAATTAATAAATTTTTTATATGAATTATAAACTTTATTAACTAAAATTTATCGTTTCCATAATATAGAATAACAAATTTTGTCAATTTAAATATTAACGTTTTGTTAAGTATAGGTTAAGAGAATGTTAAATCTTTAAGTTGTTGTTAATTTGAGAAAACTTATATCATATAGTAATTTAAATACTTGAGGTGATATTTAGCATATTTTGGATAAAATCAACTTAACAAAGAATTAACTTTTTTCGTCAAAATATTTATAACTAAAAAATATCATTCTTTGCAGAATGATATTTTTTAGTTATAAATATTTTTATATTCAATTGGTGTAAGGTTGTTAAACTTTTTAAAAACCATACTATAATAATTTTGGCTATTGAACCCAACAAATACAGCAACATCTAAAATAGACATATCTTCTCGAAGTAAATATTTTTTACTTTTTTCGACTCGAACTTTATTGAGAAAATTAGTAAATGTATATCCACTTTCTTTTTTAAATAGGGAACAAAAATAACTTTTATTAAGTTGTAAATTATTACATATATCACTTACTGTTATATCTTCTGAGTAGTTTTTATGAATATAATCAATAGTTTTTTTTACATAAAAACTAAGAGCTGGTTTGTGTTTCATTTTATCATTACATATTTCTGATAAAAGATTTGATATATAATCTATACATGATAGAGGCTTAAATGGTATGTCAGAAAACTCAATATCATTATTAATGCATGATTTAAAAGGTCCTATAACAAAATAGCCACTAGAAATATCAAATTTATATATCGGCATAATTAAAAATTGTATGTCATCGCAAAAACTTAACATTATATAGGACAAGTTTTTATTAGATATAAAATCTGTACTTTTTATATTATTGAATATGTTTAAACTAGAAAAGTACTTTTCTAGTTTATCATTGTAGCCAACGCTACAAAGTTCTTTTAAATCCTTATTAATCACTTTTGTTGGGATATTACAACAGTCAAAAAAATCATTAATGATAAGTTCTATATCATCTTTAAAACATTTCAAAAAATCACCTCATTTAAATTTATACAAATATTTTTATAAAAAAACAAATATAGTTAAGAATTTAAAAAACATATCGCGTAAAATAGTTGTTGCGAATGATAATTAATTTCGTTAAATAATATTATGATGTAAGAGAGGTAAAAAGTCAATGAAAAAAATAGCTATTTATGGGAAGGGAGGAATTGGAAAATCAACAACAACTTCCAATTTATCTGCATCACTTTCTCATTTAGGATATAAGGTTATGCAAATAGGATGTGACCCTAAATCAGATTCTACTAAAAATTTAATGAAAGGAAAATTTATACCAACAGTTCTCGATGTCATGAAAGAGAAGAAAGATGATTTGAAACTTGAAGACATAGTATTTGAAGGATATGGTGGAGTATTATGTATTGAAGCTGGAGGACCAACTCCAGGAGTAGGGTGCGCTGGAAGAGGTATAATAGCGGCTTTTGAAAAATTAGAAGAATTAAAGGCCTTTGAAATATATAATCCAGATGTAGTAATTTACGATGTACTTGGAGACGTTGTTTGTGGAGGATTTTCAATGCCAATAAGAAATGGATTTGCAAATGAAGTGTATATAGTAACTTCTGGAGAAATGATGTCAATGTATGCTGCTAGTAATATATCTTTAGCTGTAGAGCAATTTAAAAATAGAGGATATGCCTCTTTAAAAGGACTCATATTAAATGCTAAAAATGTTGAAAATGAATTAGAATTAGTTGAAAAATTGGCTGATGAAATAAAAAGTAAAGTTTTTCACTATATACCAAGAAATAAAATCATGCAACAGTCTGAGAATAATGGAAGAACCGTTATAGAAGAAGATAAAGATAATGAAATGTCACAAGTATATATAGAACTTGCAAATAAGATTATACAAAGTAACTAGATAGATATAGGTTTAAATAGAAAATACAGTTTTAAAATAAAGTTTATTATGGAGGAAATTTTTATGAAATTTAAAAAAATATGCTCAGTATTTTTACTTAGCGCATTAATATTAACAGGATGCTCAAAGCCATCAAATGATGAGTCTGCAAATAAGGAGTCAGATAACAACGTAAAAGTTGTCTCAGCCACAGTAGCAGCAACACAAGTATTGGATAAATTAGATGCTACTTTAGTAGGCATTCCAACGACTAAATCTGAACTACCAGAAAAATATAAAAATCTACCAGAAGTAGGACAAGCTATGAATCCTGATTTAGAAATTGTAGCCTCTCTTGAGCCAGATGTATTTATAGTTGATAGTATGTTTAAAGAAAATGTTGAAAAGAGTATGAAAGAATATAACCTAGATACATTCTATTTTGAAACTGGAACATACACAAAGTTTCTTAAAAGCATAGAGAATTTGGGTAATAAAATAAATAAACAAGATGAAGCAGAAAAACTTATAAAAGAGCTAAAAGGAGTAGAAGAATCTGTAGTAGAAAAGTCAAAAAAACAGGATAAAAAACCAAGGGTAGCTATTTTATTTGGTGGTGGAAATAATTTTATGTTAGCTACAAAGAGCTCATATCTTGGTGACTTGGTTAAAACAGTAGGTGCTGAAAATATAGCTGATAACTTAACAGATAGTGTGGATTCAGATTATATACAATTTAGCTTAGAACAAATTATAAAAGAAAATCCAGATTACATACTTAGATTTGCACATGGGAATATAGAAGAGACTAAAAAAGCATTTGATGATTCTTTTGATAAAAATCCTGCATGGGATACATTAAGTGCAGTAAAAAATGGAAAAGTTATAGATTTAGACTCAAGTATATTTAATGTATCAGCAAATATACATGTCAAAGATTCAATAAATAAATTGGGAGATATCTTATATGGAGATAAATAAATTTTAGGTGAAGAATATGGATAATAAAAAAGTATTATTGATATTTACAGGGTTGATAACTGTAATTATTTTATTAATTGTTTTTTCTACTGTAGGGAGTGTAAATTTAAGTATTGGGGAAATATTTGATGCATTGATAAATGAAAATAATGCAATGGTTACTACCATAGTTTATAAGATGAGGTTACCTAGAAATATTTTAGCAGCGTTAGTTGGTGCAAATCTAGCAGTTTCAGGACTATTGTTACAAGCTGTTATGAAAAATCCATTAGCAGACCCTGGTATAACAGGTATATCTACAGGAGCAAGTGTAGCTGCTATTATAATATTGCTTTTATTTCCACAATATACAAGTATGTTGCCAATAGTTGCTTTTATAGGAGGGCTCATATCTTGTGGAGTAGTATATTTGATGGCGTATAAAAATGGGCTTAGACCAGAGCGAATTATACTAGCTGGAGTAGCTGTAAACACTATATTAGGTGGTGTGATATCATATTTATCAACTATGTATAGTGAAAGAATTCAAAGTGCAATGTTGTGGTTAAATGGAAGTTTAGCCACAAAGACTTGGTTAGATGTAAATATGCTAATATGGTATTCTGTTATAGGATTGATAGGAGCTATTTTCCTCATCAGAAGTGCAAATGTACTACAATTAGGAGATGATGCAGCTACAAATCTTGGCTTCAATGTAAATAAAAGTAGGTTTTTAATCTCATTAGTAGCTATATTTTTAGCAGGTGTTTCTACTTCAATAGTTGGTGTCATCAGTTTTGTAGGTCTTATAGTACCACATATAACGCGTATGTTGCTTGGCAGTGACCATAAATATACGATACCATTTAGTATAGTACTAGGGAGTATTGTATTATTAATTGCAGATACATTAGCAAGAACAATAGGAGGCTCTATAGAGATTCCAGTAGGCGTTATTATGTCTATAATAGGGGGTCCATTCTTCTTATATTTATTAAGAAAGAGAGGCAGTTATTAATGTTCAATGTAAAAAATGTCAAAATAGGTTATGAAGATAAGATTATCATAGACAATCTGAGTGTGAGCATTAAAGAAAAAGAAGTGGTTTCTATATTAGGTCCAAATGGTTCAGGAAAATCTACATTACTTAAGTCCTTATCTAGAATTTTGAAAATTAAACAGGGTGACATATATATCGGTAAGAGAAATATGAAAGTCATGAGTAATAAAGAAATTTCGAGAAAAGTGGCATTATTAGCTCAACATAATGCCTCCCTAAAGGATATAAAAGTAAAGGATTTAATATATTATGGAAGAATACCACATAAAGGTTTTTTTGAAAGTAAAAATAAAAATGATGAAGAAATAGTAAATTGGGCAATGAGAAATACAGGTCTTGAAACATATAAAGATAAATTGGTAAGCAATTTATCTGGAGGAGAAAGACAAAGAGTATGGTTAGCAATGGCACTTTGTCAAAAGCCAGATATACTTTTATTAGATGAACCTACAACATATTTGGATATATCTCATCAATTAGAACTAATGGAGCTTGTAAAAGATATAAATAAAAAATTTGGAATGACTATAATTATGGTTTTGCATGATATAAATCAAGCGAGCAAATACAGTGATAGACTTATTATTATGAATAATGGTGCTATAGTAGCGGATGGACATCCTAATAATGTAATAAGTGAAGAGATAATAAAAGATGTTTACAAGGTAAAATGTGATATAGATATAGACCCAATTAGTAAAAAGCCTAGAATTCATCCAATAATGTTATGTAGAAGAACTAGTAGTATATAAAATTTTAATATTTAAGATGACTATAGTTGAAAAAATATAAAAAGTAATATAAGTGTAACTTTAAATTTATAAAGTTGTATAAGTAATAGGATTGGAAAGGAAAAAATATGTATACTTTAAATGTATTAAATAGATTAAAAGATATAGCGTATGATAAAGATATAAAATCTTTATCATATGCTGTGTTTCCAGGGACTCATTGTCCATTGTTTGGAGTTGTATTAACTGCATCATATATAAAAAACATGGCTCTTGTGATAGTAGGAACAAATGAATGTACTTATTATAGTAAAAATTTTGCATATCATAGACAGTCTGGTCAAGATAGTGTTTATTCAGTAGTCTTAAAAGATAAAGATATAGTTTTTGGTGCAGAAAAAAAAGTAATAGAAGCTGTAAAGTATATTTCAGAAGTTGAAAAATTTGATGCAATAATGATAGTAACTACATGTGTACCAGAATTAATAGGTGAGGATTATAATGCTTTATCTGAGGAATTGGAAGAACTGATTGGTGTACCTGTTTTAGCAGTTAATACCGAACATTATACTTGTAATTCTCATATAATTGGAATGACCAGAGCTTTAAAGAGTTTATCATCAGTTATGGAGAATTATACAAATAAAAAAGGTGTTAATATTTTAGGGCATAGACAAGAGAATGTAGAAGATACAGAGCTTGTAAAGTTACTTTCTAAAGAAGGTGTAAAAATAAATTGTGTAATACCATCTAAATGTACTATAAGAGATATAAAAAGTGCATCTAGTGCTAAATTAAATATAGTAACAGATATGATAGCATTGGATTTAGCAGAAGATATGAAAAATAAATTTGGAATAGAATACATATATTTTGATAAAAACATGAAAGAGTCAATTATAATGGAAAACTATAATAAACTTTGTAACATTTTAGACATAGATGTACAAGATGAATTATTAGAGCAAAGACAAAGATATAATTTGTTATTGAATAAATGTAGACTTCTAATGGAAGGTAAAAAGCTAATTTATGGGAATACACCAATGATGGCATTTGAAACAGTGGATTTCTTAACAGAATTAGGGTTAGTGCCAGAATTTATACAAGTGCGTGAACTTTATGAACAAGATAGTTTATTTAAAGACAACATAATAAAAAAAGGACACAATCCATATGTAAGCAGAATTGCAAATATAGCACCACTTAGAAGTTTGTATGATACTATAAATGCAGATATTTATATAGGTCATGAAAGTCCAATGTTATTAAAAGAAAAGGGACTTATGCAAATAACGTTAGACGAACATGCACAAAAAATAGGATTTGAGCTTCCAATAGGCATAATGGAAACTTTAATTAAATTATTTGATGTGGAGAAAATTACAAGAAAGGAAGTGATTTAATATGGAAGTATATAAATATTTTCCAAATCCTTCTGATAGAATGGGAATAATATTTACAGTATCATCAATAAGCGAAGCCTGTGTCATAGAATTTGGTCCATCAGGAACAACTCACTATGCTATAGAAGCAATTGGAAGTTTAAATGGAGAAGACAAAGCAAAGATTTATTCAACTCATATGAGTGAAAGCGATGTTACGTTTGGAAATTATGATAGATTAGAAAAGGCTATAATTGAAATAGATAATAATATTAAACCCAAGTATATATTTGTAATGGCTTCATCTGTATCTTCTATTATAGGTGTGGATATAGTAGGAATCTGCAATATTATAAGTGATTCCGTAAACTGTAAGCTAATGCCAATCACAACAGGTGGATTAAGAGAAGATTATAATCAAGGAGTTGAAGATTTTCTTTATATATTAGCAAAGGATGTAGTAAAAGAGAGCAATGAAAAAATTGATAGCTTTAATATAATTGGATGTAATATAGACCAATATAATTTTTTATCAGATTGTGAAGAAATTAAAAGGATGATAAAGGCTTTTTTCAAAAAAGAAGTAAATGTAACCTTTACATCATACACATCAATTGAGGAAATAGAAAATGCATCTAAGTCTAGTCTAAATATAGTACTTAGGAAAGAAGGTATCAAAGCAGCAACTTTTATGAAGGATAAGTATAATATACCTTATGTATATAAAAAGCCTTATGGAATAAAAAATACTGAAGAGTTTATTAAAGACATACAAAAAGTAACTATGTGGGATTTGAATAAAAGTGCTTATGAAGCTGAAGTATCTAGCATAAAAAGACAAGTATTTAATATAAAAAGGAAGTTTTATTTTTATGAGGGAAGCAAAAAATGTGCTGTATTTGGAGATTATGACACTGCTTTAGGGTTTAAAGATTTATTAAATGAATTAGGTCTTGAAGTTGATAGAGTTAACATATTACATAATACAGATTGTAAGGACGAATCCGTATATATTGGAAATAATGAGTTAGATAGAAACAAATATTTAAAAGAAAATGAGTTGTTGGTTTTATTTGGAGATGGTACTAGTATTGATATGAATCATAATTCAAAGTTAGATATACAGATAAGTAATCCAAACTTAAAAAGTGTAAATATATATCCATATACACCATTTGTTGGATTAAGAGGAGTGCTTTACATAATTGAAAGAATACTTAATATATCACTATAAGATAGATTTATTAAAACGTTAATGCATATTTTTTCACAATAATTTATGAATTCTGTTAGGATTTGTAGGATATGGGATATAATATAAATAAGTAAATTTTGTAAGTAGAGAATTTATTTGCTTTATTTTAATTATGTTGGAGAAGTGGGGGAATAGGTTATGGAAAGACTAATGGAGCTTTTAGAAAGAAAATTTTTAAAAGATGTAGAACTCTTAGAATTGGAAGATATAGAAAATGTAGTAGAGTGTAAAATGACACAGCCATACAATGCTCACTATAATGAATATCTAGTAAAAGTGAAAAATGGAGATATGATAGAAGAATATTTTGTGTATTTAAAACATAGATAGATGTAAAAGAGGTGTGTATTTTATTTGTAATATTACAAAATAAATACACACCTCTTTTTTTAGTGTTAAAGTGTAAAACTATAAAATTTTAATTTATATCTATTTAATATTTTCAACAATATCAGTTAATACTGAGTCTAAATCATTACTAATTTCTGTAACACCATTATGAGTAATATCTATGATTTCTTTAGTCATAGGAAGTTCACCTAGAAGTTTTAAATCTAAGTCATTTAAAAACTTTTCAGTAGAGTCACCATCAAATAATTTGATTTTTTTAGAACAATCAGGACATTGAATATAACTCATATTCTCAATAACTCCAAGAACGTTTATGTTCATTTTTTTAGCCATATTAACAGCTTTTGATACAATCATAGATACCAAATCTTGAGGAACTGAAACCATAACTATTCCACTTATAGGTATAGATTGCATAACTGTTAATGCAACATCTCCAGTTCCAGGGGGCATGTCTATAAGTAAATAATCTAGTTCTTCCCAAAGTACATCAGTATAAAATTGTTTTACAACTCCTCCAACTAGAGGTCCTCTCCAAACAACAGGCTCATTTTCGTCATCTATCATAAGATTTATAGACATTACTTTTATGTTATTTGAATTTTCTACAGGATAAATATAAGAGCCATCAGAATAAGTTTTTACATTTTTTAGACCCATAAGTCTAGGAATACTTGGTCCTGTTATATCAGAGTCTAATATACCAACTTTGTATCCCATTTTATTTAGTTTATTAGCAAGTAAAGCAGTTACAGTCGATTTACCAACTCCACCTTTCCCACTCATAACACCAATTATTTTTCCAAATTTATTGTTAGGGTTATTTTCAATAGAACAATTTGATTGACTATTACAATTTCCCTTTGATGGACATGAATTACAATCTGCCATATCTATTACCTCCAATTTTTAGTATTTATTAGATTATTTGTAACCTACATATACTATTTTAGTACAATTAAACAATAAAGTCATTATTTAAAAGCAACTTAGAATATTTTCTATTAAGCAAATAGTAATTTATTATAAAAAAAAGAAGGTAATAAAAAAATATAACCTTCTCAATAAAATGGTTGTTTCAATTGACCTATAGAGTTTAATCATATAAATATATAGGAAATATTTCAATATATTATACATAAATGGTCATTTTATAAGTATAACTGGAAAGTATATATATTTTTTATAGAAGTTTGTTGAAAAACAATTAAAAATCATGAAGAAAAAAGATATAATTAGAAATGTAGTGATAAATTTAAAAACGTGGTAATAAATATTTTACTAAGAATGATAACATTGAAATATTTTAAATAATATCAGGAGGAATATAGATGGAAATAAAACCAAGAAGTGCAAAAGTAGAAGAGTTTAATAAAGTAACAGGATTAATAAACTATGTGTTTAGAATATCAAGAAATTATAAGCCAACTATGGTGGAAGAGTTTCCACTTTTATTGAATAAAGATAACATAGAAAATATGATTATAATATCAGAAAATGAAAAAGTAGTTTCAGATGTAAACTATTTGGTACAAGATGTATCTATTCAAGGAAATAAACTAAAGGTTGCAGCTATAGGTGGAGTATGCACACATCCAGATTATGAGAAGAAGGGATATTCATCTAAAATACTAGATAAAGCAGAAGAAAAAATGTTTTCTGATGGTGTAGATGTTTTAATTATTTCAGGGACAAGAAGTTTATATAGTAGAAGAAATTGCAGTGTGGTGAAGAGTTTCTATAAATATACAATAAAGCCAGAAAATATTGAAATACCATATGAAATAGTTGAATTTGATGAAACTAATTTTGAAAAAGATACTGATTTAAATAAAATGATTGAATTATATAATCAAAATAGTACTAGATTTATAAGAACAAGAGATGAATTTAAAAAATTATTACATGCAGCTACTCTTGCTTGGGGACCAATTAATTATAAGAAAGTATTTGTAAAAGATAATAATAACATGATAGGATATTTAATAATAAGAACAATAAAAAAAGAGTACTCTATTGTAGGAGAAGTAGTTGAACTAGGATTGAATAATATAAATGTTGAAAATGTATTAAAATATACTACGAATAAATTTGGTTTAGAGTATTTAGACTATAAGGTACATGTAAGAAATCTAAAAGACCAATTAGAATGTAATGAATTAAAGTCTTTAGATTATCAACAAGGAACAATTAAAATAATAAATTATAGTAAATTATGCAATAATTTAAAAGGTTATTTTAATCAATATGTAGATTCTGAACTATTAGAGCATATTGAATTTAAACAAGTTGAAAATAAATATATCATCAAATATAAGGAAGAGGAGCTTATAATAGAAAGCTTAGATAAACTTAATAAGCTATTTTTTGAAAGAAATGAAGAACAACACAATGAATTTAAACATTTGAAAAATATATATGAATTTACTACAAAAGTATTTCCTATAGATTTTCCATGGACTGCAAATTTAAATTATCAATAATTATTATACTTTTAACCTAAGATTTGATAAGAAATGTTCTTAAAGTATGAACTAATTTTTTATTGAATGTTAGTAAAGTACTTTTATGAAGGAATTGGAAAGGATGAGTATTATATGGATATACTTGAAAAGATAGCAGAATGTATATTAAATATGGATGTAAATAATATAGAAGGCTTGGTAAAAACTGCTATAGAGGAAAATATTAATGTAGAAGATATATATGAATATGGGTTAAACAAGGGTATGATAGGTGCTTTAGACAAATTTGAGAATAAAGAATACTATCTTTCAGAAGTGATAGTATGTACAGATGCATTAAATAAAGGTATTAATCTCTTGAAGGGAACTGGCAAAATAAAAGAAAAATCAAAGGGAGTAATCTTAATGTCTGTAGTAGAAGGTGATACTCATGAGATAGGAAAAAATATTGTAAAAGTAATGGTTGAAGCCACTGGATACAAAGTAATTGATTTAGGTGTAAATAGAAAAAGCGAAGATATAATAGAAGAGGCTATAAAAAACAATGTAGATATAATAGGTTTATCTTCAATGATGACAACGACGATGGAAAACATGAAATCAGTAATAAATAGGCTTAACAGACTTAATCTAAGTAAAAGGCCAAAGGTAATAATTGGTGGAGGTCCTGTAAGTATGGATTTTGCAGAAGAAATAGGTGCAGATGGATATAGTCCAAATGCTCCAAAAGCAGTTAAATTAATAGACAAACTTATAGGAGGAGAAATTTAGAATGTTTTCAGATATGACTTTATTGCAATATATAAATAGTGAAGATAGAGGATTTTTCCTGCCCGATATGGGTACAAATGGTTTATTTTTGATAAATAAAAAAGCATATGAAGTATATGATAGTGTAGATATACAATTGGAATTAGCAAGAACTATGGATAAATATTTTGAATCAGATTTTATATATTCATTTTGTGATGGGATTACATTTTGCGAGACTCTGGGATTAGAGACACTAAGACCAGATTATGATTTTCCAAGTGTATTGACACATACAATAACAAATAGTGAAAAGTTAAGAAAATTAGATGTGCCAGACCCATATACAAGTGGACGTATGCCACTTAATCTAGAAAGCTTATCACTAATATCAAAAACTATAAAAAAACCATTATATGAATCAATACAAGGTCCATTTACTCTTGCGGGTCAATTAGCTGGGGCTACACAACTTTTGAGGTGTATAATAACTGATAAAAAATTTGTGGAGGAGTTATTAGAATTCACTACTGAGTTAGTAAGGAGATATGCTGTTGCTGCAAATAAAGCAGGTGCAAAATATATTTCAATAGCAGAGCCAACATCAGTAACTTTAAACAAAACTAGATTTGATGAATATATAGTAAAAAATTTAAATAAAGTATATGATGAACTTGATTGTTGGAAAGGTATGCATATATGTGGAGATACAAGAGAGTTGTTAGATAATATGTTGAGTTGCAATATAGATGCAGTAAGTTTAGACCAAATTCTAGACTATGAAGAGATTGCACCAAGAATTCCAAAAGATATAGTTTTAATTGGAAATTTAGACCCAATAAAACTTCTTGGACGTTCCACACCTGATAAAATAACAAAAGAAACACTAAAGTTGTTAAAAAAGATGAGAAAGTATGACAATTTCTTATGCGATTTTGGTTGCAACTGTTTAAATACAACACCAGTAGAAAATTTACAAGCAGCCATAAAGGCAGGGAGAATTAGTTATAAAGAATTAGATAGGATTGATATGAATGAGTTGGAATAACAATGAAAATATGCCTTATTTAGAATATATAGATTTAGAAGATATTTATATAAATAAAGATACAGTGCTAAAGTTTTTGGGATATTCGAATAGAAAAGTTCCAGAAATGATTAATGGAATAGTTGAAGAAGAAATAAAAAGTATAAAAAGTATATTGAATATTAAGGTTTATGTAAGTGAAATTGATATTGATAAAATGCCTAAAGAGTGTAAAAAGGCATTTGCAATTTTATATACCGTAGGAGATAAAATTGACATTAAAATGAAAGATTACATGAAAAATTGTAATATGATGGCAGGTTTGGCACTAGATAAAATAGGTATAGTGTGCTTAGACTACATCAACGAGAAAATAAAAATGTATTTAAAGGAAACCTATAGTAATCTCAATATATCATATGAGATATATCCAGGAGATAAAGATTTTAAAGTTGAAAACCAAAAAGATATTTATGAATATGTAAAAAATAAATACGATAATCTAGAAATAGAAATCAATGATTATCATCAATTATCTCCTATAAAAAGTGTTGCGATGCTTATTTTAATGGGAGATAAAGAAAACACTGAATCAAGATGTAGTAAATGTATTAGAAAGTGTTTTTAGAAATTTTTACAAGATTAAAGTTGATATTGGTAAGTTGCAATAATTTTTTTAGCTTAAAGATATGCTAGCTAAAAAAATTATTGCAAAATAATAAGATTCTACTTGATATACTCATACTTACAGATTATAATAAATTTTTTAATTCAATGAGAGTATTTATTTCATAAGTGGGTATAGAACTAGTATAATTTATACTGTTATTGGAATTTAGCCAACAAGTATCTATTCCTGAATTTATTCCTCCTAATATGTCTGAAGTTAAACTATCACCAATCATCAAAGCAGAAGTTTTATCATAACAGTTAAACTTCTTAAATGCATATTTAAATATTTCAGGATTTGGTTTTGATACTTTTACTTCTTCTGATACAATCATTCCATCAATATATTCTTTTATTTCTGAGTTTTTAAGTCTATTATTTTGGACTTTAGAAATTCCATTTGTTATTATGATAATTTTGTATTTACTTTTAAGATATGATAATACATCAAGTGCACCTGGCATTAAAAAAGTACATTCTGCCAAAAGATTTAAGTACATTTTACTAAGAATTATAGGGTCAACATTTAAGTTCATTTCCTTTGCAAAAAGTTCAAATCTAAGTAGTTTAAGCTCATCTAAAGTTATAGTGTTTTTTTCAAGGTCAAGCCAAAGTTTATCACTTATATTTCTATATATTTTTATAAATTTTTCAAAGTCAAAATCTAATCTAAATTTAGATAAAAGTTTCTTAAAAGCATAAGATTCACTCTTTTTAAAATCAAATAAAGTATCATCTGCATCAAAAAATATAAATTTATATCTCTTCATAAGGTCTACCCTTTATAGTACAACTGCAAAAACTACTTTGCTTTCACTATCAGAATCATTTTGCCATTTATGCTTTGTTCCTAAAGGAACCTTAACGCTATCACCCTTAAATAAAGTAAATTCATCATCATCCATAAAGAGTTTGACTTCTCCCTCTAAAATGTATGCAATTTCATCTCCATTATGAGTAATTCTATCTACACAAGAAGATGTATTTGGAGCCAAATCCATAATAGCAAATTCTAAATTACCACTAGAATCTGGAACTAAAACTTCATATACAACATCATTACTTCCAGGTAAAATAACTTTCTTTCTACTATCGTGTCTCACTATTAAACTTTTTTTGTCTACTTCAGATACAAAAAATGTAAATAGAGGAACATTTAGAGAAGAGGCTATAGATTTTAATGAATTTACAGATGGATTAGCAAGACCTCGTTCTATTTGGCTCAATAATGATGGTGTAACATCTGCTAGTTTTGCTAAATCTCGAATACTTAGATTTTGTTTTTTTCGAACTTCAGCTATTTTTTCTCCTAAATTTAAATCATTCATATAAATATCCTCTCTTTTTCGTTTTAAAAATATTACTTTAAAATAATCTAAATAAAAAGATTATATAGTATGAAATCATTATAACATATAAGATATAATTTTGAATAAATAATGTTAAATGTAATTGAATAAATTAAAATATAATTGACAAGTGGATACAGAATACTTAAAATATATTTAAATAAAATTAAATAAAAAATAATTAACTTACTTTAAGATAGGAGGGGATATTGTGCAAATAACAACTTTTGGAGCTATATTTGGCTTATTAGTAGCAATTATTTTAATTATAAAGAAATTTCAAGCTGTATATAGTTTAATGTTAGGGGCATTTGTTGGGGGAATAATTGGAGGCGCAAGTATAACAGAAACTGTAGATTTTATGGCAACTGGAGCTATGAATATCTCACCATCAATTCTTAGAGCTTTAGCATCAGGTGTATTGGCTGGAAGTTTAATAAAAACAGGAGCAGTTGATAAAATATCAGAACAAATCGTAAGGATATTAGGAGAAAAGAGAGCCTTACTTTCTATAGCTGCTTCAACTATGGTACTTGCAGGAGTAGGAGTAAATTTGGATGTATCTGTAATAACTGTAGCACCAATAGGTTTATACATAGGAAGAAAATTAAACTATTCTAAATTAGCAATACTTTTAGCTATGTTAGGTGGAGGCAAAGCAGGTAATATAATATCACCAAATCCAAATACTATTGCAGTAGCAGGAAATTTTTCTGTAAATCTATCTAGTGTTATGATAGCAAACGTAATTCCAGCAATTGTTGGTATTGTGTTTACTGTTGTTTTGGCAAGTGCATTAATAAATAAAGGAAACAATGTAGAATCATATGAACTTTTGGAACAAAGAGAGGATTTACCAAATTTGTTTAAGTCATTATGTGGTCCAATTGTAGCTATATTTTTATTGTTTCTAGGAAATATATCACCTATAGTAATAGACCCTATGGTTGCACTTCCTGTAGGAGGAGTAGTAACCTTAATCGCGACAGTAAATTTGAAAAATACAAGAGAGTATTTGTCTTTTGGATTATCTAAGATGCAAGGTGTATGCATATTATTACTTGGAACAGGGACTATTGCGGGGATTATACAAATGTCTGAATTACAACAGAGTACAATAGGTATACTACAATATTTAAATATGCCACAATTTTTATTAGCACCGATTTCAGGTATACTTATGTCACTGGCAACAGCATCATCAACAGCTGGAGCCACTATAGCATCATCAACTTTTTCTGATGCTATATTAAGTGGTGGATTATCACCAATTTCAGGAGCATCAATTGTTAATGCAGGTTCCAGTGTATTTGAACAATTACCACATGGTTCATTATTTCATACTAGTGCAGGCAGTATAAATATGGATATAGGTGAAAGATTTAAATTGATTCCGTATGAAGCACTAATAGGGATAGTAATGACTATAGTTTCAACATCTATACAATTAATCTTATAATAAATATAGATATTTAATGAAAAAAGTAGGATTTTGTTATTAAATATTGAATTTATATAAAAAAGAAAGATTGGAGTTTTAAGGTGAATAAAAAAAAGATAGTAATTATAGGGATTATTTATTCATTTTTAGTTGTAGTTTCACTCACAAATATGTATGTAGGCATGGAGTATAATTTGAATATATTTGAATATGTTAAGAAATCACTTCCATTTACAGAAGAGGAAAAACAATGGCTAAAAAAACATAAAAATTTAATTTATAGTTCTGACCAGAGCTCTCCTCCTCTTAGATATAAAGGTCAAGAAGATGGTCAATACAAAGGAATTGTTGTTGATTTAATTAATTCCCTATCAATCCAAATAGGTAGAGATTTCTATTTTAAACCAAATACATGGTGGAAAGAATCCTTTATAAATCCAGTGGATGATAGTATAAGATTTTTTGACTTAATTCCATCAAAAGAAAGAGCAAATAAGTTTATATTTACTGACCCCGTTTATACATTAAGTGCAAATATATTAAAAGATAAAAAAGCACAGAATATAAATAGTTATAGAGATTTAAAGGGAAAAACAATAGCAATACCAGAGGGTGACTATTCTATAAACTTTTTAAAAGAAAGAGTTGACAATATAGATATTGTGTTGACTCCAGATATAAAGACTGGAGTAAATTATTTAATGTCAGGCAAAGTAGATGCAGTTGTTGGTGATGAACCAGTATTACGATATTATGTGATAAACTATGAACTCTCAAAGAAATACAGTATTTTAAATACTCCTATTTATACCAAAAAGGCAGTTCTCGCTGTTCCTAAACAATATAAAGAATTAGTTGGTATTTTAAATAAGGGAATTTTTAAACTTCAGAAAAATGGTGTATATAAAGATTTAAATAAAAAATGGTATTCTATATATAATGAAGTCGATGATGTATTATATGATAGAGGAGTCATGCCAATCATTTATATTTTTATAGGCATAATTTTGATATCTATTTATATTTTTTATAGTTATACATATTTATTAAAAATAGAAATAAAAAGGAAAACAGAAGAAGTAATAGAAAATAAAAAGGCTTTAGAGGCCACATTTAATAGTATCACAGACATAATAATGCTTATAGATGACAATTACAATATAGTTGAATCAAATAAAGTATTCTATGATTTTATCAATGAGATACAATATAAAAAAGAAGAATTAATTGACATAATAAAAAATATTATTGAGAATACATTTTCTGAAAATACACATAAAACAAGTGAAATAGAACTGATTAATAAGATTTTGAAAATAAGTACTTTCCCTGTAGAATATAAAAAAAATAATATTGAATATATAGTAGCCGTGATTAAAGATATAACTAATGATAAAATAATAGAAGCAAAATTGCTGAGAGATAATAAAATGATATCTATAGGGCAATTAGCTTCTGGAGTAGCACATGAGATAAGAAATCCTCTAGGAATAATAAGAAATAATTGTTATCTTTTAAAAGATAATGTTACTATAGAAGAGGTAAATGATTGTGTAAAATCAATAGAAAGTAATGTAGATAGAGCAAGTAATATAATAACGAATTTATTAAATTTTGCAAGAATATCAGATGATAGTTTAGAAAATATAAATATAAGAAATTTTATTGAAAATATAGTCAAACTTCAGTATAAAGTTTTACAGTTAAAAGATGTTGAAATAAAGATAAACTGCAATAAGGATTTAGTATGCTACATAAATGGAGAATCTTTGAAACACGTATTTATAAATTTAATATCTAACTCAGTAGATGCAATACATGAAGGCGGTAAAATTATTATAAATTGCTATGTGAAAGAGTGCTGTTTATTTATAGATTTTAAGGACAATGGTGATGGTATAAAAGAAAACGTTTTAAAGGATATATTTAATCCTTTTTATACCACAAAGCCAATTGGTGAAGGAACTGGATTAGGTTTGTACATTACATATAACGAGATTAAAAAGAATAATGGAGATATAAGTGTCAAAAGTCAATTGGGAGTTGGTACTTGTTTTTATATAAAAATTCCACTAAATAAAGAGGTGACTATATGATAAAGATACTAGTAGTTGATGATGAATTAGAGTATGGAACAATAATGAAAAAAATTTTGCAAAAGAATGGATATGTGGTAGATATAGCACTAAGTGGAGAAGAAGCTGTGAGTATTATTAAGAAAGATAAAAATTACGATTTGATTTTATCTGATGTTATGATGAAAAATATGGATGGAGTACAACTTTTAGATAGAATTAAATCTATTAATAAAAATATAGAAGTTATATTAGTTACTGGATATGGAAGTATTGAAAATGCAGTTGAAGCTATGAAAAGAGGAGCTTTATCTTATTTTATAAAAAGTAATCCTATTGAAACTTTATTAGAAGAAATTGAAAAAGTAAAAAGAGAAAAAGAAGTAGTTTGCACACAAAAAAATAATTTGGGCTTTACTTTAGAATCTAAAAATAAGGATTTTAATAATATAATAAAAATCGCAGAAAAAGCTGCCTGTAAAGATGTAAATATACTAATTCTTGGAGAATCTGGAGTAGGAAAAGATGTTTTAGCTAGATATATACATAGTCTAAGCCCAAGAAGAGATGAAATATTTGTACCTGTAAACTGTTGTTCTTTTTCCGAAAATTTATTAGAGTCTGAGTTATTTGGACATGAGAAAGGTTCTTTTACTGGAGCAATAGATAGCAGAAAAGGTAGATTTGAACTTTCAAATAGGGGTACTTTATTTTTAGATGAAATAGGAGATATACCTTTAAATGTGCAAGTAAAATTGTTAAGGACACTTGAAGAGAAATCTATAGAGAGAATAGGAAGTAATAAGTCTATTAAAGTTGACTTTAGATTAATTTGTGCAATGAATAAAGAACCTAAAATAGAAATATTAAATGGTAATATAAGAGAAGATTTTTTTTATAGAATAAGTACAATAACAATAACTATACCACCTTTAAGAAATAGAAGAGAGGATTTAAATACACTTATAGACTTTTTCTTAAATAAATACCAGATTGAACATGATAAAAAAATATCCTCAATTGATAAAGAAGTAGTGGATTTTTTGATAAATTACGATTATCCAGGGAATATAAGAGAATTAAAAAATATAATCAATAGATTAGTAGTTTTAAGTGAAGAAAGTAAGTTATCAAAAGACAATTTGAACTTAATATCAAACAATATAAACATAGATGATAAAATAAGTATTAGACCTCTAAGAGAAATAAGAAAAGAATTTGAGTGTGAATATATTGAAAAGGTTCTATCTCTATGTGGAAATAATATTTCAAATACAGCAAAAAAATTGGAGATTAGCAGAAGACAATTAACTAATAAAATATCAGAGTACAATATTAAGTGAGAAAAAAACTTCTCATGTACTGAGCAAAAAATTTCTCACAATTATTAAAAGATAAGTAGAAAAATTCTACTTATCTTTTTTATTATAATTTTTAAATTTAAGACTTACAATAATTATAGGTAGATTCAATGTTTATATAAGTAAAAAATGAAAATATCTATAGAATCAACATAAAAAAGCTATATTTTAAATAATTGGCATATAAAATGCTTTGTATATAAATAAACGTAATAATAAATATTTTTAATTGCGATTAAATGTATTAAGGGGGATTTTCATATGAAGCTAGAGCTAGGGAATATATTTATAAAAAATATTGAATTTGGAGAGAAAACAGAAGTAAAAGATGGCATATTATATGTGAATAGTAAAGAAATAGAACAGATAGCTTTAGAAGATGAAAGAATTGTAAGTGTAAATGTTGAACTTGCAAGACCTGGCGAATCAATAAGAATAGCACCAGTTAAAGATGTCATAGAACCTAGGGTTAAAATTGGAGATGAAAGCAAAATATTTCCTGGAATTATTAACAAAGTAAAGACTGTAGGAAGTGGAAGAACTCATGTACTTTCAGGAGCTTGTGTTATAACTTGTGGAAATATAGTTGGATTTCAGGAAGGTGTAATTGATATGAGTGGTCCTACTGCTAAATATACACCTTTTTCAAAAACAAATAATGTATGTATTGTGATAAAAGCAAAAGAGGGTATAGAAACTCATGATTATGAAGAAGCAGCTAGAATA
This sequence comes from Clostridioides sp. ZZV14-6009, assembly GCF_020658095.1. Lineage (NCBI taxonomy): Bacteria > Bacillati > Bacillota > Clostridia > Peptostreptococcales > Peptostreptococcaceae > Clostridioides > Clostridioides sp. ZZV14-6009. Next base: position 63,306 of record NZ_JAGWDG010000006.1, on the reverse strand, counting down.
GCTGGATTAAAGATAGGTGCATATATAGGAGAAGCAGGCAAGGAAATTGAACCAGATGAAATAATAGTATATGAAACAAAACCACTATTAAAACAAGTGAAAGAATATCCAGACCTACCAACAGTAGCATATGTCCATATGTTACAATCACAGGGACTTTTACATGATACTTATTATTATGGAGTTGATGCTAAGCAAATAGTCCCAACATTTATGTATCCAACTGAAATAATGGATGGAGCCATAATATCTGGTAATTGTGTTGCACCATGTGATAAAGTGACTACTTTCCACCATTTAAATAATCCAGTTATACATGACTTGTATAAAAGACATGGAAAAGACCTAAATTTTATAGGAGTAATTTTAACTAATGAAAACGTATTTTTAGTTGACAAAGAAAGAAGTTCTGATATGGTTGCAAAGTTAGTAGAATTTTTAGGTGTTGATGGAGTATTAGTAACAGAAGAAGGATATGGGAATCCAGATACTGACCTTATGATGAATTGTAGAAAATGTAGTGAAGTTGGAGCAAGTGTAGTTTTAATCACTGATGAGTTTCCTGGAAAAGATGGAAAGAGTCAATCTATAGCAGATGCTACGAAAGAGGCAGATGCACTTGTTTCTTGTGGTCAAGGAAACTTAGTAGTCCATTTTCCTGCTATGGAAAAAGTTATAGGAACTTTGGATTATGTAGAAATGATGATTGGTGGATATAAAGGATGCTTAAATGACGATGGAAGTATGGATGCGGAATTACAGATTATAATAGCATCAACTATAGCAAATGGTTACAATCATTTGACAGCAAGATATTATTAAATAAATATTTGAGTATAGATTATTGTTAATACCATTATTAATTTAATTGATGTAATAACTATAAATTGATTTGGAGGATTAAGATATGAGTAAAATCAGAGTTGTTCACTATATAAATAATTTCTTTGCTGGTATAGGAGGAGAAGAAAAAGCAGATATTCCACCAGAAAAAAGAACGGGAGTAGTAGGGCCTGGAATGGCCTTTCAAAGTCAATTTAAAGACGAAGCGGAGATAGTTTCAACTGTAATTTGTGGAGACACATATTTTGGAGAAAATATTGAAGATGCTACTAGAGAACTTTTAAAAATGATAAAAGAAGAAAAACCTGATTTATTTATTGCAGGGCCAGCATTTAATGCAGGTAGATATGGAGTAGCCTGTGGAACTATTTGTAAAGCAGTTGAAGAAGAACTAAATATTCCTGTAGTCACAGGAATGTATAAAGAAAATCCAGGTGTAGATATGTTTAAACTAGATTTACACATAATAGCTACAGGAAATTCAGCAGCTAGTCTTAGAAAGGTAGTTCCAATAATGTCAAGACTAGGGCTTAAATTAGTTAATGGTGAAGAAGTAGGGCCTCCTGAGGTAGAAGGATATATAATGAGGGGAATAAGAAAAAATTTCTTCCATGAACTTAGAGGTTCTGAAAGAGCGATTGAAATGTTGGTTAAGAAAATGAATGGAGAAAAATTTGAGACTGAGTATCCAATGCCTGAATTTGATAGAGTTACACCTGTAGAGGCTATCAAAGACTTATCTAAAATAAAACTTGCATTAGTAACTTCTGGAGGTATAGTTCCAACTGATAATCCAGATAAAATCGAATCTTCAAGTGCTACTAAGTATGGTATTTATGATTTAACAGGCATGAATTCTATGTCAAATAAAGATTTTACAACTATACATGGAGGTTATGATAGAGCATATGTACTTGAAAATCCAAACTTAGTTGTGCCATTAGACGTGGTTAGAGAATTTGAAAAAGATGGTGTAATTGGAGAATTGGCAAATTACTTTATAACTACTACAGGGACTGGAACAAGTGTAGGTAATTCTAAGAGATTTGGAGAAGAATTTTCTAAAAAATTGGTAGAAGATAAAGTAGAGGCTGTAATTTTAACATCTACATGAGGTACTTGTACTCGTTGTGGAGCAACGATGGTAAAAGAGATTGAAAGAGCAGGTATAGCAGTTGTCCATGTTTGTACTGTAGTACCAATATCACTTACAATAGGAGCAAATAGAATTGTTCCAGCAGTAGGTATACCATATCCACTTGGAAATCCAAAGCTAGGGGAAGAAGAAAGTAAAAAAATTAGAAAGAACATAGTTTTAAAGGCCTTAAATGCATTAAAAGAAGATGTAGAAGATCAAACCGTATTTGAATAATAAAAATATAACACAACACTAAAATTAAAATAGATATCATAAAATAGTTTCTGAAAATTATTTTATGATATCTTTTTTTATTAAGTAATTTAAAAACATTGAATATATTTTTATATTTTTAAATTAAATTTACTAGAATGAAAGATTAAATTTAGAGTATTGATACATAAATTTAAATTAGATATACTATGAAAAGTAAAGTTATTCACTTTGGAACATATATTCAGCATATTAGAACAGATTAATTGAAATAAAGAAGTTAACTTTATATAATAAAATAATATGAGAAAGAAGGTGTTACATATTGATTTCAATTGCTATTTGTGATGATGAATCGTATATGTTAAATGATTTAAAAGAAAATATAGAGCTATATATGAATAGAAATAATTTATTGTATAATATAGAACTTTTTGATAAAGCTGAGACTCTATTATATAATCATGAAGTATTTGATATTATCTTTTTAGATATACAGATGGAAGGTATTAATGGAATGCAAGCAGCTAAAAAATTAAGGTCATGTGATAATGATTGCTTTATAATTTTTGTGACAGTTTTAAAGGAATTTGTATATGATGCTTTTGAAGTAGATGCTATAAATTATTTGATAAAACCATTGTCTAACGAAAAACTAGCTAAGACAATGGATAGGATAATTATAAAGCTGGAGAGTAATGAAAAGAATTATATAACAATACAAAAAGGGCACTCATATTGGAGATTGAAAATAGCAGATATTTTATATTGTGAAGTTATAAAAAGAAAGATTTATATCCATTTAAAAAAAGAAATTATTGATTATTATGAAACTATTGATAGTCTAGAAAGAAGCTTGCCAATAAATTTTTTTAGATGTCATCGTAGTTATATAATTAATTTACAATCTGTATATAGCTATGAAAATGGTAATGTAGTTATGGAAAATGGAGATATGATACCTGTTTCCAGGTTACGCCAACAAGAATTTTCTGAAGCTATGCTTAAGAATATGAAAAATAGGAGGAGATAACATGGCTAATTTACCTTATTCTAATTCATTATTAGAATATAGTATTTTATTCGTCTTTGCAATAGATAGAAGTCTAATAGCCATATTGCAATATTATTTTCTAATTAGTTTTACAAATACTAAGTCAAAATTTTGGTACTGTATTTTATACTTGTTAGTATCAGTTTTGTCAATTAGTATAAATACATATTTTAATTTATATAATTTATTTTATTCACAGCTTATATTTTTTCTACTGACTTTTTTGTTTGTAAAGTATGTAATAAAAAAATCTACAGTTTTATCTATAATATTATCTCTATTAGTATATGTAATTGAGCAGTTAGCATATGGATTTATGGCTCCATTTAATTATCTACTATTTATAAATAATACAGATATAAACATTTATAAATTTGTTGTAAATACGGAGATTTCATTTTTTATTACGATTATAATAGTTGGATTTATATATTGGTACAGTGCTAAAAAATTTAATATTAAAACTGTAAAATTTGATAGATATTCAATAATTTTAATAACTCCATTGTTACTCATAATATTATTTTGGCAATCATTTGAGAATACTGGTTATTCAAGTTCAACCATAAATATCGATACGAAACTTCAAACTGTAAAATTATTAATGAATACGTCTCTTACTAAAGAAATTCAAGCTTTCCTTTTTTCTTCAATTGGAATTATATGTGTGTTTTTCTCTTTATTTGAGTTTAAGAAATTGATGCAATATTTAAAAGAAGAGAAAAATAAAGCGATTTTAAATCAACAAATTCATTCTCAAAAAAATTACATTGAAGAAGCAAAATCTCGATTGTCACAAACAATGTCTTTTAGGCATGACTTTAACAATCATCTAGCTATTGTAAATGGACTGCTAAAAAAAGGCGAAATTTTAAAAGCACAAGAGTATTTAAATAAACTCGAAAAAATAACCAGTGACCTATCATTTTCTTGTAATACAGGAAATGTTGTAATTGATGCCCTTTTCAACAATAAATTAAGCATAGCAAAACAATTAGGAATACAGGTGGATTGTGATGTAATTATACCAAGTGATACTAGTATAAATGATGTTGACCTCTGTATAGTATTTGCCAATGCTATTGACAATGCAATTAAAGCCTGTAAACTTGTAGATAAACAAAATAGATATTTAAAACTCTCAACTAAACTAGAGGGTGGCTTTTTTATGATAGAAATAAAAAATAGTTATAATGCAGTAAATAATTACACAAGTGGCTCAGGTATCGGAATTTCAAATATAAGAGAGATTGCTAAGAAATATCAAGGGGCTATAAGTATAGAGAATACACAAGAGTATTTTCAAATAAATATATTACTAATTATTTCATTACACTGTACTGACATTTCAGAACAATTAACTTGAAAATAGAATTTGTAACCAATATTATATATGTAAATAAAAAGTTTAACATATAGAAATAGGAGGTTACTAAAATGAAAATTGGAAGTATAAATGGTCAAACACCAAGAACATCTAATATAGATGGTTCAAATAATAACCAAAGCGAAATACAAAGTTTAGAACAACAAAAAAAAGTATTACAAGAAGAACTGGAGAAAGTTAAGAGCAATAAAAGCATTGATAGTGAAATGGCTAAGTCAAAAATAGAAGATTTAAAAAAAGAAATAAAAGATATAGAAAGTAAAATTCAAGAACTAAAAGGAGAAAAAACACAAGAGTCAGATGGAGGACAAAATACTGTTTCTGAAGTGAAAAATAGTACATTAGATAGAAAAGAAGAAAATTCTAATAATAAAAATGCAAAAACACCGTGTGATGTTTTTGAAAAAGGCAATGAAGAAGAACAATGGGACAATACTTATAGCCTTGTTCAAGATGATAAAAATTTAAAAGTAAAATTTAATAGACCTATATAGTTTATCTAGAAAATTAACTTATTGAAATGGTAATTAGTATTTTATACTCTTAAGTAATAATTACATAAATATATTAATTGTAAATAAATATACTATATTTATTCAAATTTACATATAGCTTTACAACTATTATTTATAAATTTCTATTTTAAGTTTTATACCGAATATAAATATTAGTGAATATCCTCTTAAGTTTACTTATGGTTCTAATGCAAATAAAAAAAGAGATTTTAAAATCTCTTTTTTTATTTTTATTCTATATTAATTATTTTTTAAATTTATATTTTTTGCATCAGATTTTCTAATAGCTAAATCAAATCCTCTAAATCTAATCACTATCGGATCATTAAGAGGGGCTATTTTTTTTACTTCAACTTCAGTGCCATCTATTAATCCTAAAGCAAGAAGTCTCTTCATAAGTTTTTCATTCCCAGCTATATTATCTATAATTCCCTTTTGCCCAAGTTTTAAGTTGTAAACAGTCATTATTAACACCTCCTAATGAAAATCATTATCAAGTTCTATATTTATAATATATAATAAAAAAGCTAAATTGTCAATATATAACAAAAAATAAACATACTAACTCAGTATGTTTATAAAAAGTAGTATACAAGGGATACTAATGGCATCTAGTAAAAAACCACTTACTAAGGGAACAACCAAAAATGCTTTTGGAGAATCTCCATATTTTTGTGTTAAAGAGCTCATATTGGCTAAAGCATTTGGAGTAGCACCTATTCCATGTCCAATTAAACCACTTATTATGATGGCAGAATCAAAATCTTTTCCAAGTATCCTAAAACAAATAAATACTGAAAATAAAATTATAAAGATTACTTGGAAAGTTACTATTAAGAGAATTGGAGGCAATAGTGTTGATAATTCAAATAAATCTATATTCATAAGCGATAATGTTAGAAAAATTCCTAATGAAAGTTCTTTTAGAAACTCTATAAGTTTAAAGTTTAACTCTAGTATATTTATCTTGTCATTTAAATTTCTAAAAATAACTGCTGAAAACATACAAGTCACAACAGAAGGTAAAAGAATGTTACATGTCATATAAAATATTCTACTTATAATTTCGCCTGTATTTATACAAATAAATATAAGAAGAACTTGCTCTAAAAATATAGTAGGATTTATAGTTTGAGAAAATTCGTTTTTGATTGCTCTATTTTTGCTTCTAAAAAATTTATTTTTTAATCTCATTGAATCTTTTTTATATCTAAAACCTGATAAATCTATTTTTGTTGAAGGTTGCAATTTATATTTTTCTATCAGAAATCTAGCAACAGGACATCCTAATATCCCACCTATAATAAGACCTATTGTTGCAGCAGATAAACCAACACCAACTGCACCATCTACACCAAGACTTTCTATTGTAAGTCCAAATGCAGCTGAATAACCGTGACCACCTTCCATAGATACATTACCACACATAAGCCCTAAAAGTGGTTCAAATTTTATAATTTTTGATATTGATATAGCTATAATGTTTTGACAAAAAGCTAGTATTCCGCATAAAATCCAATATCTAAATAATACACTACCACCTTTTTTTATAAGGTTTATGCTTATTTCAAGCCCAATAGTTGTAAAAAAGAAAGTTATGAAATTTGGCATTAAGTTTCCACTTACAGATATGTCTGCTATATGAAAATATTTAAGAAATAAATTTAAAAAACAAAATAATAGACCTCCTATTACTGGTGCAGGTATACAGAAGTTATTTAAAAATTTAATCTTATTTTTTAACAGATTACCAATTAAAAAGAATAGCATAGATAAGGTTAAAGTTTGTACAGTATTAAAAGTTAAAGTAATCAAAATAAATCCTCCTTGTAATTTAAAATCGTCTTTGTATAATTTAAATTATTATGTAATGGAATTTTTACTATCAAATGTATATTAATAAATGTATATTAAAAAAAATCAATGGATATAATTAGATAATCATAAATTAAATAAGAATATTTTACTAATATACAGCTTTTAACATGAAAAATTTTAGTATATTGTTATAATAGAAATAAGACTTAAAAATTTATCAATAAGATATGTTATTTATAAGTGTAAAAGGAGGATAAAATGTTTGAAAATTTACCTAAGGTAGAATTGCATTGCCATTTAGATGGAAGTGTTAGAGTGGAAACTATATTTGATATAGCGCTTAAAGAGAAAATAGATTTGCCTTCAGATAATATTAATGAAATAAAAAAATTATCGAAGGTTCCACATGATTGTACTTCACTTGATGAATATTTAAAAAGATTTGATTTACCTCTAAAAGTTATGCAGTCTAAAGAAAGTTTAAAAAGAATTACTTTTGAACTTTTGGAGGATGCAAGTAAAGAAAATATTAAATATATAGAAATTAGATTTGCTCCATTACTTCATATTCAAAGAGGGTTGAGTATTAAGAGCATAATTGAAAGTGTAGTTGAAGGAATTAGAGATGCTGAAAGTCTTTATGATATAAAAGGGAATTTAATATTAGGTTGTATGAGAACAATGACCCCAAAAGAGGCATTATTGGTAATTGAAGCAGGTAAATCCTTTATAAATAGAGGTGTTGTAGCGGTAGATTTATGTGGTCCAGAGAAAGAAGGCTTTTGTAATGAATATGAAGAAGCTTTTAAACTAGCAAGAGATTATGGATATAAAATTACAGTGCATGCAGGAGAAGCAGCAAGTGGAAAAAATGTATTAGATGCTATAAGTATTTTAAAGGCAGATAGAATTGGTCATGGTATAAAAATTAATGGAGAAAAAGAAGCATACGATTTAGTTAAAAATAAAAAAGTATTACTGGAAATATGTCCAACCAGTAATGTACAAACTAAGACAGTAGATTCTTATAAAACACATCCATTTTACGATTTTTATAAAGATAATTTACCTGTAAGTATAAATACTGATAATAGAACTGTATCAGATATAAGTTTAAATTCAGAACTAAATCTAATATTTGATATATTTAATCTAAGTTTAGAAGACTATAAAATAATTTATAAAAACACAGTAGAAGCAAGTTTTGCAGATAAAGAAACTAAAAAATATTTATATAGTCTAATTTAGTAGGTTAAATAGATTAAAAATTTAAATTAATTAAGTAAGTTAATTAAACATATATTTTAGAGTAGGAGATAAATTTGAAAAATTATAAAGAGATTTCTTATAATGAATTAGCAAAAAAAGAATTAGAACAATGGAAGAAAGATATATTGAAAAAACCGTCTATATTTGATAAAGCTTCAAAAGGTATACAAAATAAATTCAATGGAGTGTTGCCAGATAAATACCATGAAATAATGACTTCTTCAATAAAAGGAATGACAAAAACTGTATTTTTTGGATATAAATATGCTACAAAGTCACCAATTAGAAATATATCCTTAGAAGAAAGGGAAAAGTTAGTTGAAGAAAAGGCTAAAAATTATAAAACTACAGCAATGATTGAAGGAGCAGGTACAGGAGCTGGAGGTATTTTTTTGGGGCTTTCTGATTTTCCTCTACTTTTAGGTATTAAGATAAAATTTTTATATGATGTTGCTTCAATATATGGATATGATGTTAAAGATTATAGAGAAAGAATTTATATACTAAGTATATTGCAGTTGGCTTTTTCTAGTCAATCGAATATAAATACAACATTTAAATTGATGAGTAATTGGGATGAGTATATAAAAAATTTACCAAATGATATCAATGATTTTGATTGGAGAACATTTCAGCAAGAATACAGGGATTATTTAGATTTAGCTAAACTTTTGCAACTAATGCCTGGAATAGGGGCATTTGTAGGATTTTATGTAAATGGAAAATTAATTGATAAATTACATGAAACAGCAGTATTTGCTTATAGATTGAGGATTAGAGAGCTTAATTGATAAATGGTAAAATTTTTAAATAGATATAAAATATATCTATATATATATTGATTTGCATTGATAAAAACAATGATGGATGAAAGGTAAAGCATGATAAAATCTAATGTAGAGGTTTGTATTTTAATGGAAATATTTACGTTTTATTGTTTAAAATACAAAATGAATTATAAAGAGAAGTAATTGGGAGGAATATTTTCATGGCAAATTTACCAAAACAATTTGATAGTTTTAATGAAGCTAGACAAAAAGGATTTATAAATGCAAAGGAACTTAAAGAAAGTGGGAAAAAAATGGTTGGAGTGTTCTGCACATTTACTCCAGTTGAGATTCCAATGGCAGCAGGAGCAACAGTAGTAGGTGTTTGTGGAGTTAGTGAAGAACCAATTCCAGATGCAGAAAAAGTGTTACCAAGAAATCTTTGTCCTTTAATAAAATCAAGTTATGGGCATGCAATAACAGATACATGTCCATATTTCTATTTTTCTGATTTATTAATAGGAGAAACTACTTGTGATGGCAAGAAAAAAATGTATGAAGAGCTTGCAAAGGTTAAACCAACATATGTAATGCATTTACCAAATACTGCAAAAGGTAAGTTTGCTTATAAGCTTTGGAAAGATGAAATGGTAAAATTAAAAGATGAGGTTGAAAAATCTTTAGGCGTGACTATAACAGAAGATGATATAAGAGCGGCCATAAAAGATAAGAATGAAGAGAGAGAACTTTTAAAAGAGTTTTATGCACTTGGTAAATTACAACCATCTGCACTTACAGGTCTTGAACTTCATAATGTACTATATCAAGCAGGTTTTAAATTTGACCGTACTGAACTTAAGCAATCTTTAAGAAAAGTTATAGATGATATGAAAGAAAGATATGAAAAAGGAGAATGTCCAGTTACAAAAGATAAACCAAGAATTCTTATAACAGGTTCTCCAATTGGTGGAATAAGTGAAAAGATAGTTAAAACTTTAGAAGATGCTGGAGCATCAGTTGTGGCATATGAACTTTGTGGAGCTATAAGATCAAATGATTTATTAGTTGATGAAGAAACAGAAGATGTGTATGATGCTTTAACACAAAAATACATAAATATAGGTTGTTCTTGTATGATGAACAATGACCATAGGATTGAACTACTAGATAGAATAATAGATGAATATAATGTAGATGGTGTAATAGATGTAGTTTTACAAGCCTGTCATACATTTAATATAGAAAGTTACAGAGTAAGAGAATTTGTTACAAAAGAAAAAAATAAGCCATTTATGTCTCTTGAAACTGATTATTCAAAATCAGATACTGAACAATTAAGAACTAGATTTGAAGCGTTTGTAGAGATGTTATAGGAGAGTAATAATAGGAGGGGTTATGTTTAGTATAGGAGTGGACTCAGGGTCAGTAGCAACAAAAGGTGTGTTATTTGATGGTGAAAAAATTGTCAAAAAAATAATTATACCAACTGGATGGAGCCCTAAAAGTACATCTAAACAAGTTTATGAGTTGTTAAGCGATGGAATTGATAAAAAAGATATAAAAAAAGTAGTAGGTACAGGCTATGGCAGAGGGGTAATGGACTTTGCCGATAAGAAAGTAACAGAAATAACGTGTCACACTAGAGGCGTTTACTTTTTAAATGAGAATGTAAGGACTATTTTAGATGTAGGTGGTCAAGATAGTAAAGTTATAAATTTAGATAGAGATGGAAATGTATTTAATTTTATAATGAATGATAAGTGTGCTGCTGGTACTGGTAGGTTTTTAGAAATTACCTCTAATCTTTTGGGAAGTGATATAGAAAGTATTGATACGCTAGCTCAAGGAAATGAACCAGTTAATATATCTAGCATGTGTACAGTTTTTGCAGAGTCCGAAATAGTAAGTCTCTTAGCTCAAAATATTTCTACTGGAGATGTAGCAGCAGGAATACTTAAATCTATTGCAAATAAGTCAACATCGATGTTGGCAAGAGGAGAAATAGTAGATGAAGTTGCATTTACTGGAGGTCTTGCGAAGAGTAAAGTATTAGTAAAAATGATAGAAGAAATATTAGATAAAAAAATATTTATTGCAGAAGATACTCAGATAATAGGAGCATTAGGGGCTGCAGTAATTGGATTTAAATAAAAATATCTTAAAGAATAAAATAAAAAGCTGAATTTATCCAAGATAATTTCAGCTTTTTATTTTATTCTATTTATTTTTAAAGGAAAACTTTGGTATAATTGATTTAAATGATTATATATTTAGAAATAATTAATATTTAGTCATATATAGTATTAAATTTTTAAAAATTAGCTCGAAGTTAGGGGGAGAAAGTATGAAAAAGTTTGCTTCAAGAAAAGCATCAAGGTTTATTGCATTATTTTTAATATCTATTTTAGTAATGTCAACGATTCCTGTATCAGCTGAAAATGGAAATACATTGAATCAGATAAAAAAAGCTGAATACAGTGAGACCTATAAACAATATCTAGAAGATGCTAAAAATGGACGTACAGAAAAATATAATGGGATTATACCAAATCCATATCAATTGGAAGGTACTAAAGTTCGAAGTAAAGGAAGAACAGCTCCAGCATCTTATGACCCAAGAAAGTTGGGATTAATGACCTCAATAAAAAATCAAGAAAATCTTGGAATATGCTGGGATTTTGCAGCCATGGCAACTTTAGAAAGTTTTCTAAAATTAAAGAATTATGGAGACTATGATTTATCAGAAGAACATTTAAGATGGTGGGCTTCAGAAGGTGAATATGGATGGACTGTAAATGATATGGATGGTGCTTTAAATTATGAAGCTATGGGATACTTAACATCTTGGTCAGGTCCTAAATTGGAAAAAGATATTCCATATAACGGTAAAATATCTAAAGCACAAGGAGCAACAAAACCAGCTAATATGAATACAGCACCAACTATTTTTAATGTAACAGATGCTGTATGTGTAAGTAATGATATGAACTCTACAAAAAATGCTATATTACAGTATGGAGCAGTAACATCAGGTTATTATGAAGATATTAAGTATCAAAGTGAAGACAACAATTCATATTATTGTCCAACAAAAAGTTTCAATACTAACCATGCTATTTCAGTTGTAGGTTGGGATGATAATTATTCTAAAGATAACTTTAATTCAAGTAATAGACCATCAAAAAATGGTGCATGGCTAATAAAAAATAGTTGGGGAGATTATAATTCTGAACGTGGATACTTCTGGATATCTTATGAAGATAAGACACTTATGTCTGATATAGATAATTTCTCAATCAGAGGAGGTCAAAAACCTAATGATGATGAAAAAATGTATCAACATGACTACGCAAGTATTGTTCCTTTAATTTCAAATAAAATAACAGCTGCAAATGTATTTGACTTTAATAGGGGAGATGAGACTCTAAAATCTGTAATGTTTTTAACTGAGAGTATAGGAGCTAAGTATGAAATATATTATGCTCCAGTAGTAAATAGCATACCTCAAGAAAATAATATGAAAAAATTAAAAGAGGGTACTACGCAATATTCAGGATACATAACCGTTCCAATCGATTCTTTTGATATACCAGAAGGAAAAGGTGCTATAGTAGTTAGCATAGAAGATAAAAATGGAGAATCAACTATAGGTTCTGAATCAAATGTGCCAGGTTATGATACGTTTAAAGCAAAAGCAAACTTAGGAGAAAGTTACATTATAGATAGTACTGGAAAATTCTATGATATAAATAGAGATAGCAAGTTTTATCCATGTAACTTTACTATAAAAGCTGTTACAGAAAAATCTTCTGATGAAAGTATTCCAAATGAATCTTTAATTGGTAGTGATAGATATGAAACTGCCATTAAAGTTAGCCAAAATGGATTTAGTTCTTCAGAAAATGTAGTTTTAGTAAATGGAGGTTCAATAGTAGATGCATTGGCAGCAACTCCTTTTACATCTGCCATCAATTCACCGATACTATTAACACAAAAAGAAGCTTTGAATTCAAAAACTAAAGCTGAAATACAGAGATTAGGTGCAAAAAAAGTATACTTAATAGGTGGAGAAAATTCCATAAGTAAAGAAACTGAACAACAATTAAAAAACTTAAATATATCAACTGAAAGAATATCAGGAAGTGACAGATATAAGACAAGCTTGCTATTAGCTCAAAAGTTGAATAGTATAAAAAATGTCTCTCAAATAGCTGTTGTAAATGGTGTAAAAGGTTTAGCTGATGCAATTAGTGTAGGTGCAGCCGCAGCAGAAAATAATATTCCAATTATACTTGCAAATGAAAAAAGCGAATTGCAAGGAGCAGATGAATTTTTAAACTCACTAAATATAGAGAAGTCTTATATTATTGGAGGTACAGTATCCTTATCAACTAGTTTGGAAAGTAAACTTAAAAACCCAACTAGATTATCTGGTAGTAGTAGAGACGAAACAAATTCAAAGATAATAGATAATTTTTATAAAAAAGATACTTTGAAAAATGCATATGTAGTTAAAAATGGAATAAAGAGTCAAAATGATTTAATAGACGGTCTAGCAGTTGGTCCTCTAGGAGCAAAAAATGGGTCACCAGTAATTTTGGTTGGTGATAAATTAGCTGATAGTCAAAAAGATATTCTTAAAAATAAAACTTTAGAAAAAGTAACTCAAGTTGGTGGAGGTGCAAATCAAAACGCCTTTAAGGAGTTAGTAAAATTAAAAAGTGTTAAATAAGATACTAGTAGATTAATATATTTCTAGTAGATAATGACAAATTGAAGCTGTAAATAGCCATTTTGAATTATTGATAACTGAAACAATCAATAATTATAAGATTCTATTTACAGCTTTAAATATACGTATTAATATTTTCAATGTATAAAATGTATAAATAGAAAAGGGTTATTTTTATATAGAAAGTCTTACATACTATATAAAAATAACCTGTATTTAATTAACCTTTTTATATAGTTCTAATAGCTATTATAGAGCTAAGTGGTAAATATAGTGTGTAAGTCTCGTTTAAAGATGGATTAGATTCGTCTATATATCTTGAACAAAGTGTAATTGATAAGCTGTCTGCTTCTATAATTTCCCCATATAGAGGGCAACTGCTAAAATAAGAATTTACTTCAACATATTTATTTAAGTTTTCTTGAACAAAATCATAAAAACGATTTTTTGTAGTAGTAGTCATAAAATCAACTCCTTCATTTTTTATTAAAAATGGAACATTTAAAAAGATAAATATGATTACTGCTATTAGAAACTAAGTTAAAAAATAAGCAAATAGATATGAAAATAGAATAATATATTATTTATATTTTAATTATAACATTATAGAATAAAAAAAGCTATATAAAATTCAGAATTTTCGAAGATTTTTAATAGAATTAATAAATTTATTGACATTAAAGAGTAAAAGAATTATATTGACTATAAAGATTAATTTAGTCAAATAGGAGATGAGAGGATGCCTAAATCATATTCTGATAAAGAAAGAGAGTACATAGTTAAAAGACTTAAAGAAGAGGCTAGTTTGTGTATTGAGCAATATGGTATTAGAAAAACTACTGTTGATGAACTTGTAAGGCGAGTAAAGATTCCAAAGGGAACTTTTTATCTGTTTTTTCAATCGAAAGAATTACTTTTTTTTGAAGTATTGAAAGATATACATGATTCAATACAAAACCAAATGTTATACGAATTAAAAAAACTTGATGAAAGTGTTACATATGATAAGTTGACAGATATATTTATGAAATTTTATAAGCTAGTTGATGATACTTCAATTTTAAATCTGTTAATTAATGGAGAGTTTGAAATACTAATGCGAAAATTACCAGATTATATAATTGAAGAACATTTTAAGCATGATGATTTTGAAATTAGTAAGATGATATCTTATATACCAAATGCAAAAAATAAACATGTAGAAAACTTTAGTGGGGCATTTAGAGCAGTATTTCTTACTATGTTATACAAACATGAAGTTGGTGAGAATTGTTTTGATGATGCTTTAAGATTGATGATAAGAGGTCTAGTTATACAACTTATGGAATAAATTTTTAAACTTGTTTGCTAGTATTTTTACTAAAAAGTATTAACAAACAAAAAAATTGGTTTTTATTGACTATATAATTAAATTAGTCAAATATATAAAAAGGTGGGATAAAAATGATTAAAGTTGATAATTTATCATTTAGTTATACAGATAAAAAATTTTTACAAAATATTAATTTTGAAGTGGGAAAAGGAGAAATACTAGGATTTTTAGGACCATCTGGAGCAGGTAAATCAACATTACAAAAAATTCTAATTGGTATGATAACCAATTATGAAGGAAGTGTACTTGTAAATGGAATAGAAAGCAAAAAACATTCAAATAAATTTTATGAGAATATAGGAGTTGATTTTGAATTTCCTAGTTTATATGAAAAATTAACTGCAATAGAAAATTTAAAATACTTTGGTTCTTTATATTCTAAAAAATTACTACCAATTGGAGAACTACTAAAATCAGTAGGATTAGAAAATGAAGCAAATAAAAAAATATCGGAGTATTCAAAGGGGATGAAATCGAGATTAAATTTTATAAAAGCTTTATTACATAATCCAGATATATTATTTTTAGATGAGCCAACAAGTGGTCTTGACCCATCAAATAGTAAGATTATGAAAAATATGATTCTATCAGAAAAATCTAAAGGTAAAACTATTATTTTAACAACTCATAATATGTTGGATGCAACAGAACTTTGTGATAGGGTAGCATTCATTGTAAATGGGAAAATATCTGCATTAGGTACACCACATAATCTTATTATGTCAAAAGGTGCTGTTAAAATTAGATATACATATTTTGATAATGGAGAAAAAATTTCTGAATGTTTTTTAAGTGATACTAGTAACGACAAAAAATTAAATATGCTTATTAAGGAAAATAAGCTCTTATCAATACATAGTAGTGAACCAACATTAAATGATATTTTTATTGAGATAACAGGGAGGAATTTACAATGAGATTAAAAAATCTTATCTTAGGAGATATAAAGTTTCAATTTAAATATGGATTTTATTTTTTATATGTTGTTTTAAGTATTGTATATATTTGTTTGCTTAATGCATTTCCACCATTATTGAGAGAAAAGGTAGCTATAATTATGATTTATTCTGACCCAGCAGCAATGGGATTATTTTTTATGGGAGCAATTGTACTTCTTGAGAAGAGTCAAAGAGTTTTAAATTCTCTAGCGGTATCTCCAATAAAAATATCAGAATATATTTTATCAAAGGTGATTTCATTGTCAATGATATCTAGTATTGTAGCTATGGTAATTGCAATTACAGCAAATTTAAATAATATTTTGATAGTAATTATAGGAACCTTCTTTGCATCGATAATATTTTCATTACTTGGGCTTATATTTGCAAGTAGAGCATCAAGTTTAAATCAATTTATTGTTTTAACTATTCCTGCTGAGATTGTCTGCTTTGTGCCACCAATAATTAATGTATTGATGGATTTAAATGTATTTACTAATTTGTATCCTTTCAATATATGTATTTCTCTGATTAGTGGAGATAAAAATTCTTTAGTAACTAATATATTAATTTTAATATTGATGACTATAATAGTTTATTTCATAACATATTATTTTGTTTGTAGTATTTGGAAAAAGGTAGGTGGTATAAAGTTATGATAAAAATTATTAATGCTTTTAGACAAGAATTTGAGCAAATAAAATGTGATGCTATGCTTTTTGTAGTATGCATTTCTCCAATATTATGTGGAGGTCTTATAAAATTTGGAATACCATTAATTCAGAATATATTAATTGATAGCTCTTATTATCAATTAACTTTAGAACCATATTTTTTAGTATTTGACTTGCTTTTAGCTTTCATAACACCTTTTATGTTCTTTTTTGCTTCTACTATGGTTATGTTAGGAGAAATTGATGATAATATTTCAAAGCACTTGATAATCACTCCTATTGGAAAAAGTGGTTATCTTATTTCAAGACTTGGAATACCAGCTATCCTAGCATTTGTCATTACAGTAATTTTATTACTAACTTTTTCGCTAACTAAAATTTCTTTTTTATTAAATTTAGCGATTTCTTTAGTAGCTTTGATGCAAGGAATTATTATATCAATATTAATAACTTCTTTATCATCAAATAAATTAGAAGGTATGGCACTTACAAAGTTATCAGGTCTTTTTATGTTAGGTATTCCAGCACCATTTTTTATTTTAAATAAAATACAGTATATTTTATTTTTCTTACCATCATTTTGGTTAGCAAAGGCATTTAAGGATAGTAACTACATATATATTTTTATCTCATTTATTGTATCATTAATTTGGATTGTTTTATTACTTAAAAAATTCAATAAAAAAATATCTAGTTAAATAGATTATTAAAATAAATGTAAGGTTGACTTGACATAAAAATTGGAAAATGTTACAGTTTAAATGTAAGGTTAACATTACATGAATGGAGTATATATGAAAAATAAAATCAAGGTATTAAGAGAAAAATTGGGGTTAACGCAAGAACAACTAGGAGAATTAGTAGGAACATCTAGGCAGGCTATAAATGCTATAGAGACTGGTAAAAATGAACCTTCAATATGGTTAGCATATGATATTTCAAGAGTTTTTAATGAACCAATTGAAAATATATTTTTATTTGAAGAGAGTGAGAGAAAATCAAGAGCTCAGACAAGTAGGGGGGAATATTATGGCTCTAAGAGAGATTAGAACTTTTGACGATGAAATTTTAAGAAAAAAGAGTAAGAATGTAGAAAAAGTAGATAATAAGATAAGAGACCTATTAAATGATATGGCAGAAACGATGTACAACACGCCAAATGGTGGGGGGTTAGCTGGGTGTCAAGTAGGAATATTAAAACGTTTAGTTGTTATAGATTTAGGAGAGGGACTTATTAAACTTGTTAATCCTGAAATTATTAAAGAAGAAGGAGAGCAAATTGTTGTTGAAGGTTGCTTAAGTTTTCCTGATGTATGGGGAAAATTAAAAAGACCTAAAAAAGTCACAGTTTCAGCTTTAGATGAGAATGGTGAGAAAATAACAATTAAAGGCTCAGGACCCATGGCAAAATGTCTTTGTCACGAGATAGACCATTTGAATGGCATAGTTTTTACAGATAAACTTATTGAACGTGTGAAACTATAATGTAATTTAAGTACTAAATTTAGAGAATATTTTATAGTGAGGAGTTAAATTATGAGATTATGGCATAAGGATTTAATTGATGTATTACCTAAAAATCAATTAGTAAGTCAATGGAGAGAACTATTCGCTATAAAAGGTTCTATAGAGAAAAAAGGTACTCCAAATCATCTATTAGTAAATAAAGTATTAAATTATAGTATAGATGAATTTAAATTTTATGCAAAAGTTATACATGATGAAATGGTGAAAAGGGGTTATAGACCTAATGAAACTAAGTTTATAGAAATGCTAAAATGGAATAATAACAATTTTTCAATGGATGTATCTGTATTACATAATCTAAATTTAGAAACTTTATATAGAGATTGGCATAATGAAGTATATTTAAAACAATGTCTATATAATTTAGAAGAAAAAGCAATGTGTGGAGGAATATCCATGAATGAATGGAATATATTACTTTGTAAATACGGTGATGACTATGACTTATGGTATGGTAATAGCTTACTTTAATTACTATAATTTAATATTATGGTATGATTAGATGTAAAGAGGTGATTGTTTGTATAATAAAGTAAAATATACTCCAATAAATTGTGAAACTGCTTGTAATAAACTAAAAAGAAGTATGCCGTATAAATGGGATTTAAATATTTATCGTGGTTGCGAACATGCATGTAAATATTGTTATGCTATCTATTCACATAAGTATATGAATTCTAGTAATTATTTTGAAGAAATTTATGTAAAAACAAATATAATAGAAAAACTTGAAAAACAATTGAGTAGTAGTAAATGGAATAGAGAAGTAATTAATATAGGGGGAGTGACAGATAGCTATCAGCCTATAGAAGCTGAGTATAAGATTATGCCAGAAATATTGAATCTATTAATTAAATATAAAACCCCAGCGATTATTTCTACAAAATCAGATTTAATTTTAAGAGATTATGATTTGATTGATAAATTATCTAGAATTACATATATTAACATAGCTTCTACAATTACAACAGTAGATGAAAAGACACAAAAGCTCATTGAACCGAATGGAGTAGATTCAATGAGAAGATTTAAAATGTTAAAGGAATTTAGAAAAACTAACGCTTCAGTTGGTCTTCATATTATGCCAATTATACCTTATATTACAGATAATTTTGATAATATAAATTCATTGTTTAGATACGCAAAAGAAAGTAATGTACACTATGTGTTGCCTGGAACTTTGTATTTAAGAGGTGTAACTAGAGGTGTTTTTTTTGACTTCATTAAAAAAGAATTTCCTGATTTATTTGATAAATTATCAATACTATATAGTACAGGTTCAGCAAATAAAGAATATAAAAACCAACTTTATAAAATGGTCAATCAACTTAGAAATAAGTGCTCTTTATCAAGTAGTTATGCCAAAATAATGAAAGAAAAATTAAAACATTCAGGTGATATTCAGTTATCTTTTTTTGATTAATTTTAGATATAATAAGCTACTTCTAAATTGACTATTATAAATTATCTAAACCAAAATTCATTGACAAATAAATATATAATGTATCTATAAAATAAAAATATGAAAGGATGATGTTGTTCGGCGTACTTGATATCATAAAATCGTTGATGTAAGTATTGCTGGAAAAGAGTAGATAAAATCAAATTTAATAAGTAAACAAAATAAAGCGATAGTTTTATTGTTGTGCTTAAAAATATTTGGTTCTATTTTACTCTTATTTAAACTCATCTTTTTGAAGTTAAACCACAGAGTAAAATCTGTGGTTTTTTTGTTTTATAAATAAACTTTAAGGAGTGGTATGTTTTGTTAAACAAATTATGTATGTATTTAGAAAGACCAGAACTTTATAAGGAAAGTAAAGTTAATTTTTGGGATGATGAATATATCTCAAAACAGTTATTAAAAGCTCATTTAGATGTTGATTTTGAAGGAGCAAGTAGAAGTCTAGACTTTATTAATGATTCTGTAGATTGGATAGTTAAAGTTGCATCTCCAGATAAGTATCCAAATTTAATTGATTTAGGATGTGGACCAGGACTATATGCAGAAAGATTTGCACAGAAAGGTTATAAAGTAACTGGGATTGATTTTTCAAAGCGCTCTATTAATTATGCACAAAGTAGAAATGAAGAGAAAAATCTAAATGTAACATATTTATTTCAAAGTTATTTAAATATGAATTACAGTGAAGAATTTGATATAGCTACTTTAATTTATTGTGATTATGGAGCTTTATCAACTAAAAGCAGACGTCTATTAATGGAGAATATTTACAAAAGTTTAAAACCTGGAGGAAAGTTGATATTAGATGTATTTACAGTAAATAAATACAATGATTTTAAAGAAGTTAAAACATGGGAAATAAATGAAAAAGGAGGATTTTGGAGTAGTGAAAGATATGTGTGTATACAAGATAATTGCAAATATAGTGATTACAATACATTAGAACAAACTCTTGTTATAACAGAAGGAAATGAAAATGTATTTTATATTTGGAATAAATACTTTTCAAAAGAGAGTTTTTTAGCAGAAATTAAAGATATTGGTTTTAAATCTATTGAATTTTTTAATAATGTCAAAGGTGAAGTATATTCTGATGATAGTATGACTATGGGATTAGTTTTACAAAAATAGTAAAAAAATGATGAATATGTTTAAATGAATAAAAATTTGAAATCTATAATAATATCACATAAGAAAAGTATATATATTGAAAGATGGACATTTTTATGTTATTTTTAATACATTATAAATTTGATTATATAAAAATAAAAGCAATATTTTTGTTATTATTTTTTATATAAAATTTATTTGAATATATTTTTTTAATGGCATATGATATAAAATTTAATATATAGTTTAGAAGGATGTGGTATTAGTGTTAGAGATTCAAGGGAAATACAATAAAGCAAAAATATTTACAGATAATGTAGACAGTACAACAATAAGTCAAATAATAGAATTATGTAATCAGGAATTTACAACAAAATCTAAGATAAGAATAATGCCAGATTGTCATGCAGGTTCTGGCTGTGTAATAGGTACTGTAATGACAATACAAGATAAAATCGTTCCAAATCTTGTTGGAGTAGATATAGGGTGTGGGGTTATATGTGTAAATCTGGGTAAAGTTGATTTGGATTTAAAGCAGATAGATGATTTTATAAGAAAAAAAATACCTCATGGATTTAATATAAACAAATATAGTAAAGCAAACTATAAAAAAGAGATAGAATCACTATATTGTATAAAAGGCATAGGAAAAGCTACAGAGGAATATAATCGAGCTATTGGAAGCCTTGGAGGGGGAAATCATTTTATTGAGTTAAATGAAGATAGTGAAAAAAATAAATATTTAATAATACACTCTGGTAGTAGAAATCTTGGTAATAGGGTAGCAAAATACTACCAAAAAAAAGCTTATGATTATTATATTAGAATTAGTAATAATTTTGAGGAAGATAGTAAAAGACTTGTTGAGCAGTACAAAAAGGAAAATAGAGAAGAAGAAATTCAGGATGCATTAATATCGCTTAAAAAAGAACATAACTTTACTCCTAAAATACCAAAAGATTTATGTTATTTAGAAGGCAAATTGATGGAAGATTATCTTCATGATATGGATATTATACAAAAATATGCTGAATTAAACAGAAATACAATGGCTAAAAGAATAATTGAAGAATGTATAGGTCTTAAATTTAATGATTTATACCATTTTCAAACTATACATAATTATATAGAAATTGAAAACAGAATACTAAGAAAAGGAGCTATAGCATCATATGAAGGAAGAAAGTTATTGATTCCTATAAATATGAGAGATGGTGTTATCTTGGGAGTAGGAAAAGGAAATTTAGATTGGATTAATTCTGCACCTCATGGAGCAGGACGTATACTTTCAAGAGGAGAAGCCAAAAGAAGTATAAATATGAAAGATTATGAAGAATCTATGAAAAATATATTTACAACGAGTGTAAATATTAAAACCATTGATGAAGCACCTCAAGCGTATAAGCCAATTGATGAGATTGTAGAAAATATAAGAGAAACAGTTGACATAATTAATATATTGAAACCAATTTATAATTTTAAGTCAAATTAACAATTTGGAAGATTAAGAAAATACAGTAATCTTAATCTATATAAAAAAATAAAATTTATAAAAAAGGAGTACAAAAAATAGTACTCCTTTTTTATATAGAGGTTCAGAAATAAGGATTAATAATTATCTTATATATACTAGCAATAAAAAAAGACCCTCAAAAGAGTCTTTCCCGAAAAATCTATATATTATAATATAGTTATATTTTCTGCTTGAGGACCTCTAGCACCTTTAACTATATCAAAGCTTACTTGTTGACCTTCTTCTAATGATTTAAATCCTGAAGTTTGTATAGCTGAGAAATGAGCAAATACATCATCTCCACCTTCCATTGATATAAAACCAAATCCTTTTTCATTATTAAACCATTTCACTATTCCATTATTCATTAAAAATACTCCTATTAACCTGTATCAAGATATACTTGATTTAATTGTGTATTACCACAAATACTATTGTATCATAGATTAATAGAAATGTCTATGTAATTGTATTTTTTAGTTAACATTTTTGGTTATTCTTAATATTAAAAATATATTTAAGAGTTTTGTATTACTATATATTAATATAAATGTAGATAAAACTAAAAAGGGTTCTTCTAGAAAACAAAATCTATTTAATTATACTTACTTACCAATACCATCACTTGATGTAAGCAATTTTCTACTACATTTTCTCCGTACTCTAGTATAAAATCATCTAATTGTGTATCTATAAAATCACAATAATCATATGAACTACCAATATAAGCAGTTAACATATGTGTACATCTATCCATTTTATCTCTAAACATATATTATTATCCCCCTAAAAAACTTTCATAAAAACAAAAAGAACAATATCTTTTTGGCAACTGGCTGACATAACTTATAAGATATTTTACAAGTCTTAGTCCCTATAGCTTTGCGTCACTAAATTTCTCTAGTTTTGCCGATTTAGTTTTATTCTACAATTTAATAATACAACGAAATCAGTTATTATTCAACATCATTGTTTGAAAATTTGAAAATTGAATAAATTTATAAATATGAATGTCGTTTTATTTTAGAAAAAATAATCTAAAAATGTAGAGTATATAGAAAAATTTACCTGTAGTTTTTGTATAAAAAAGCTCCTATTATTAATTTAAGCTAGATTGAATTTGAGGAAGTGACATAAAATGGAGCAACAAGAGGTAGTAGAGAAACTGCACAGAGGGGAATTGATGCTGATGGAATATATGTGGAGTAAAAAATCTATTCTATCTAAAAAAGAAAATAGTAAGTTTTAAATCAAACTATGATGTGCTAGTAATTAAAAAAGAATATTTAAGTGCTAGAAAAGAAGAAAGGTGTATAAGTAAAGATAATAACTTTTTCATACGAATATTTACAACTATACATAAAAGAAATAATACAATAGAAGAAAAATTAAAAAGATTCATAAAAAATATGCAAAATATAGTAAAAAGATAACTCTGTTTATATAGAAAGAAGGAATATATTATGTTGAATAAAAAATTACCAGATGCGGAGTTAAAATTGATGAAAAATATTTGGAATTCGGGATATAAAATTGTAATATCTAAAGACGTTGCAGATGAAATGGAGGAAAAATATGGTTGGAAACATACAACTACAATTACACTTTTAGCGAGGCTAAGTAAAAAAGGTTTTTTAATATCCCAGAGAATTGGAAAACATGTACACTATACAGTATTAGTAAAAGAAAAAGAAAAAGAAAAAGAATATCTAAAACTAGAAGGTAAAAGAATTTTTGGAGGTTTGCATAACAATCCCCTGTCAGAGTTAATTTCAAAACTACATAATAAAGAGGAAATAACTGAAGAAAAAATAATAGAAATAGGAGATTGGATAAAAAGTTGGCAAGAAGAAGATTAATATATATTAAAAGGTAGCTACTAATATAATTGCTACCTTTTTATTGTTGTGGATAAAATTGTGGGTAAACTATGGAAAACTTATGTAAAATTTGTGGATAAAATATTTTACTGACATTTAACTGACAAAAGGATTAAAATGAAAAATAAAAATGTTGAAAAAACAATACTTACAAACACTTAAAAGCCTATAAGAACTATTCAATTATAAAATAAATCTTTAGATATTTCTTAAATAGAAACTTGACAATTGAGAAGCAAAGATATAATGTGTATAGTAACTAAACAGTAATGAAACTAAACACATAGAGGTGAAAGTATGAGAGATTATTCTAAACTAATTACACTGATGGAACGTATTATTCACAAATACAATCAGTGGGAGGATAAAAAACGAACTTATGGAACAGAGCTTTTATTATCAAAATCAGAAATTCATACAATAGTAGCTGTTGGTAATAATCCTGGGATAAATATTACATCTCTTGCAGATACTTTAGGTATTACAAAAGGCGCAGCTTCTCAGATGATTTATAAACTAGTAGATAAAGGGACAGTGGTAAAAAAAGTATCTCCTGATTCTGATACAGAAGTAGCTTTGAGCCTTACAGATGATGGAATGAAAAATTATAAAGCTCATCAAGAGTATCATAAGCAAACTAATGATGAATCACTTAAACTGTTAGATGATATGCCAGAACCTTTTTATGAATATATGCTGAGTTATTTTTCTGCTTTTGAAGAAAGTATTGATAAAAAACTAGAAGAAAATTAAGTCATATATGTGAAAAAATTGCTATCGTAGAGGGTAGCAATTATTTTTAAAAATATGTTTAGTAACTATACTATATCGAAACAAAACAATTGAAAGGGTGATTGGTATGGATGGAAATCAAAAAAGAATCTATCTTTTAGAAAAAGAAGATGTAAGGAAATCACTGTTAAAATTAGGAATGCCTACTATGATAGGGATGATAGTATCAGCATTATATAATATTGTTGATGCTTTCTTTGTAGGTCGTTTGGGTACACTGCAAACTGCTGCAGTATCCTTAGTATATCCATTAACTATGGTTGGTACTGGAATAGGGCTGCTTTTTGGAAGTGGTGCAGGTTCTTATATTTCAAGGCTTCTTGGTAAAAAAGAATATGAGGAAGTAAAGATTTGTAGTAGTATAGCTTTCTTTTCAGGTATATTTTTAATCGCTGTTTTGGTTACAATTATGCTATTATTTTTTAATTCTCTTATGAATTCTTTAGGGGCAACAGATAACACACTTTATTATGTAAGAGAATATGGTTTGATATATATTTTGGGGCTTATATTCAATGTTTTCAATATAATGATGAATAATATGATAGTTGCAGAAGGGAGTTCTTCATTTAGTATGACTGCTATGTTGTTTGGTGGATTGACAAACTTCATATTAGACCCAGTTTTAATCTTTGGATGTCATATGGGAGTTTCTGGTGCTGCTATTGCAACATTAATTTCACAACTTGTCTCTACTTCATTTTATGGGTTTTATATTTTAAAAGGGCATACATTTTTGAAAATTTCTTTTAGTTATTTTAAAATCAAGCGTACTATTTACATAGAGATTTTCAAGATAGGTCTACCAGTTTGTTTCTTTCAATTTTTGACTGGTGGCGCTGTGAGTTTAACTAATATTGTTGCCAAACCATTTGGAGAAGCTGCCATTGCTGCTATGGGAATTGTTAATCGCCTTATGTCTTTGGAATCCAATGCTTTGTATGGTTTTTTAAAAGGTTATTCTCCTCTGGTTGGATATAACTATGGTGCAGGAAAAATAGATAGAGTTGAAAGAGCTACTAAGACAGCAATATATTGGAGTACTGCTATAAATGTATTGTTTGGAATTTTGTGCATTTTATTTTCAAAGCAATTTATTTATGTATTTAATCAAGAATCAGTTAAAGTATTGGAAATTGGAAGAACTGCTTTAATTGTTGATGCTATTTCATTTATGACATTAGGAGTTCAAATTGTCATAGGAAATTACTTTTTGGCAATTGGAAAGGCAAAACAAGGTGGTATGTTAAGTATATGTCGTCAAGGTTTACTGTTCATTCCATTTCTGCTGATTTTCACAAACTTATGGGGTATGACAGGTCTTATTGCAACTCAATTGGTAGCAGATGTATGTGCAACAATTATTACTGTCATAATGTGGTTTAAAGAAAAGTCACTGCAATTAGTATAGAAGAGATTTTGTCACAAAAGAAAATAATGTTGAAATATTGATAAGTAGGCATTTTATTTTTATATGTCAATAAATCATTATCAAAAGTAGATAAATATATTATATAGATTCATAAGAAATAGTAATTTGTTTTGATTATTTAAATATGAGATAATATAATATGAATGTATTCCTAACTTTAAATTAGAAAGAAGGTATGAATAATGAAATATTATGTAGTTGATGCATTTATAAATAGATTATTTAAAGGAAATCCTGCTGGTGTCTGCGTTCTTGAAAAGAGATTATCATTAGAATTAATGCAGAAAATAGCAACAGAGAATAATCTTCCAGAAACAGCTTTTGTAGTTGAAAATGATGGAAATTATGATTTACGATGGTTTACACCTAAAGCAGAAATTGATTTATGTGGTCATGCAACTTTAGCCGCAGCTTATGTTATATCCAATTTTATTGATATAGATATTCAGAAAATTTGTTTTTTTACTCAAAGCGGAAATCTTGAAGTTACACGAAATGGAAATCTATATGAAATGATATTTCCAAACAGAGAACCTGTTGAAATTGAATTATCATTACAACAACGTAGTTTACTAGGTTGTACACCAGTGGCTATCTACTCTTCAAGAGATTTAATATTGTTACTAAATAATGAACAAGAAGTTATAGACTATACACCTAATTATCAAGATTTAAGTAAATTAACAGATTGGTTAGGTGTTATAATTACATCACAAGGGACTGATACAGATTTTGTCTCTCGATATTTTTGTCCAGAATTAGACTCAGAAGACCCTGTTACAGGTTCATCTCATTGTAGTCTCATACCATATTGGGCTGAAAAGTTGGGAAAAGATAAAATGATAGCATCGCAACTTTCTAATCGTGGTGGTATTATTCAGTGTGAATTATTAAGGGATAATGTTGTAAAAATTTCTGGAGAAGCAGCTTTATTTATGCATGGAGAAATAATGTATAATATTTAAAGAAAAATAGTTAAAGTTGTTAATAGCAATAATAAAGAAGATAAATTTATGTCAACATTGACAAATTAAAATAAAAAAGTTAGTATTTAATTGACGAAGATAAAAACACAGTCTGGTTGGTAGTCCAGACGCAGCAATTGCTGTCAGTAACCTGCCTCCTTGGTTGTCCATTCTTTAGAAATAAAGTAAATAAATAGGAGGAACTAGCAATGGATAATGTTAGTGGAAAATTAACAGTCTTATTTGAAGAACCGTTTTGGATAGGTGTATTCGAAAGACAAGATAGTAAAAAATATGAGGTATGTAGGGTAGTTTTTGGAGCAGAACCAAAGGATGTAGAAGTATATGAATTCATACTTGAAAAGTTCTTTTCATTAAATTTTGGAAGCATTAAATTGGAGAAAAATGTATCTAAAGATAACATTGGATACAAAAGGATGCAGAGAAAAGTAAAAAAAGAACAGGCTAAAGAAACTATAGGAACTAAAGCACAAAATGCTCTTAAGCTTCAATATGAAGAAAGAAAACAAGATAAAAAAATCCTATCTAAATCTAGAAAAGAAGAAGAAAAAGAAAGACTTTTTAATTTGAAACAAGAGAAAAGAAAAGCCAAACATAAAGGTCATTAATCTAATTGGTTGGATTTTTATGAATTGCTAGATAAAAGGTGTATAAAATTAAAAATTTTATACACCTTAAATTATTAATAAAGATAGAATTATTATATTAAAAAATCACTTTAAAGCATATAAAAATATAATAATAACAGTTGTAGTAATATTATAAATGGTATCCCAAGTGTAAATTTAATATGCTTAGTCTTATGTCTAAAAGAATACATTCCAATGATAGAACCTATGCTACCCCCAATTATTGCTATGGTAATAAGGGTAGCTTCTTTTATTCTCCATTTATTTTTTATTGCTTTTTTCTTATCAATATACATTGAAGAGAAACCAATAATATTAATAATTATAAAATATATAGAAATCAAATTTTTCACAATATTACCTCCGTAAGACGTATAATAAAAATATATTATACATTATAAATCAAGAATATTTTTTTTAAAAGCCTAATCTACAATTACTATATATAAAATATTTCATAAGAAGTAATATTATATTAATTGGAAAATTTTAAAAAATTAAACAATTGCTAAAATAGGGGGTATATTTATAAGACATAAAGTGATAAAATTTACTTAGAAAATAATGTAAAATAACAGGAGGACAAGGCAAAATGAAATTCATAGTAGAAAAAGAAGTATTTGATAAATTAGAAAATGTATGTTTTGGTGTAGTAGTTGCAAAAGGAATAGACAATACTAAAGAAATTGAAAGAATAAATAATCTTTTAGATATAAGTATAGACAGAGTAGAAGAGTACTTTAAAGATAAAAAGGTAAAAGAAGCAGAAGAAATTATACCATATAGAGAAGCATTTAGAAGCCTAGGAATGAATCCAAATAAATTTATGAGTTCGATAGAAGCAATGACAACAAGAGTTGCTAAAAATAAAAAACTTCCACATATAAATCCTATTGTAGACTTAGGAAATTCTATTTCATTAAAATATCTACTTCCAATGGGTGCACATGATATGGATTTTAGAGATGATGATGTATTTGTTAGATTTTCAAAAAAAGGGGATAAATTTATTCCATTTGGAGAAACTGAAGTTGAGTTGATGGAAGAAGGAGAATTAATTTATTCTGTTGGAGATATGGTAAAAACTAGAAGATGGATATGGAGACAAGGTGAAGAAGGAAAAATTACAAGTAGTTCAAAAAATATATTTTTCCCTATAGATGGTTTTACTGATGCAAATTTAGATAAAGTAATGAGTGCAAGGGAAGAATTAGCAAAATTATTAAAAGAAATATTTGATTGTGAAATTAAAGTAGGGTTCATAGATAAAGATAACTTAGAAATGGAAATATAAGAAACTGTATCCAATACTTATTTTAAATTATTATGTATATAATTACTTAAAGGTATTTAAATAAAGAGAGGTCGTAGTAAATTTGAAAAAAACTATAATAAAGAATATAAATCCATTGGTTGAAAGTAAGTTTATGGGACTTTTTGAAATTGAGTATAAAAATAAGCTAGATGAAGATAAGGTATGGATGGTAGCATCAAGAAAAAGCAGTGAGCAATTAAAAAGTATTTATCTTGAAAATAAGGCAGATAGTGCAGATGCAGTCGCAATAGTAGGTCTTCATAAAAGTAGCAAAAAATTAATTTTAATAAAACAATTTAGAGTACCTATTAATGGATATATATACGAATTGCCAGCAGGTCTTATTGATAAGGGTGAATCTATAGATATTTCTGTTGAAAGAGAACTTAGAGAGGAAACTGGGCTTACTCTTTTAGAAATTCAAAAAAATAAGAGTAATGAGAAAGTCTATCTATCTCCTGGTATGAGTGATGAATCGATTGCATTTGTTTACTGTATATGTGATGGTAATATAACTGATGAATTTTTAGAACCAGATGAAGATATTGAAGCTATTTTAGTTTCACAAGATGAAGCAAAAGAAATTTTACAGAGTAATCATAAGATAGATACAAAAGCATTTTTAATTTTACAAATGTTTGTAAGTTTAGGAACTAAATTATTTGAATAATTATACAGAAAAGAGATTGTATTATGTGAGTGAGTAAAGTATAAAAATTTATTTTATTCATATAATGATATAATCTCTTTTTTGTTTTATTTTTTTAAGCTGTAAAGTAATCAATACAAAAACATACAAGGATTATTTTTAGGTAATCCTTATATGTTTTGTGTTGAGAGATAATCTTTTAATACATATTGTATTTTCAAATATAAATATAGTTTAAAAATTCAAAAAAATGGTGGTGAAATATGTCCCAAGGGACATTGGGCAAAATACGTCCCTCTAGCCTCTTTATATTAAAAAGTATATACTAAATAAGGGTTAAAAGAGATAAAAATGATACACTAATTGTCTTTTGATAATAAAAAAACACAGAATTTAATTATTTAATCTAGAAAAAGTATTGAACAAATGAATTGTTTAGTGTACAATAATCATGTAAAAACATAGTAATGGAGGGAGACATTTCATAATGAAAATTAAGGTAGGAATGAACGGATTTGGAAGAATAGGAAGAGCTGTGTTGAGAATAGCTCAAGAAGAATTAGGAGATAATATAGAAATTGTAGCCATAAATGCAAGAGCAACAACAGAGTCTTTGGCACATTTATTTACATATGATTCATGTTACGGAACTTTTAGAGGTGAGGTAGAAGCAAAGGATGAAGATACACTAATAGTAAACTCTAAAGAAATAAAAATACTGAGATACAATGACCCAGAAGAATTACCATGGAAAGAATTGGGGGTTGATATAGTTATAGAATCAACAGGATTATTTACACAAAGAGAAAAGTCAGAAAAACACATTAAAGCAGGCGCAAAAAAAGTAATAATAACAGCTCCAGGAAAAAATGAAGATATAACTATAGTTGTTGGAGTTAATGAAGAACAATATGATAATGAAAAGCATAATATAATCTCAAATGCATCTTGTACTACAAATTGTCTAGCACCATTTGCTAAAGTATTGGATGAAAAATTTGGTATAGTAAAAGGTTTAATGACTACTGTACATTCATATACTAACGATCAAAGAATATTAGATAAGAGCCACAAAGACTTGAGAAGAGCGAGAGCAGCGGCTGAATCTATAATACCTACCACTACAGGAGCAGCAAAAGCTGTGTCAAGAGTATTACCACAATTAGAAGGAAAATTAAATGGTTTTTCACTTAGAGTGCCAACACCAACAGTTTCACTTGTTGATTTAGTATGTGAACTTAAAGAAAACGTTACAGCTGAGCAAGTGAATTCTGTATTAAAAGAAGCTGCTGAAGGAGAATTAAAGGGTGTTTTAGGATACTGTGACAAACCACTTGTTTCTATAGATTACAGAGGCGATTCAAGATCATCTATCATAGATGCTCTGTCCACAATGGTTATAGAGGACAATATGGTCAAAGTAGTTTCATGGTATGATAATGAATGGGGATATTCTTCAAGAACTGTTGACTTGGTAAAATATATAGCTGAAAAATTAAAATAGTACATAACTTGAAAAAAAGTTTTGAAAAAATTTTATAAAAATAAAAGAAAGATTATGAAAAATATTGAAGGAAAAATTTTTTCATAATCTTTTTTGGTTCATGTAAAAGATACAAGTTACAACTTGTTAGTGGATATTAGGTCGTTAGAGTGGGATATGTCTATTTAGTAAGAAATTGTATTATTTTATATATGAAAGATAATATGTCGAAAACTTGCAGAAATCTGAAAAATTTTTATTATTGGAATACTGGTTTTCATTTTAAATATGATAAAAAAATGACAAATAAAGTTGCAAAGAGTAATATTTATAAGTATAATTAAAAAAGAGAAAAGGTTTTGTTAAGCTTTACAACAAAAGAAAAGAAGGGATGATTCAAAATGGAGAAGTTAACAGACAGGAGACAGGTTAAGGCAGTAAGCATGGAGACATTCGTTTTCATAATATTACTAATAGTTGGATTTGGCTATGTTGGTAGCATTATGGGAGCAGGAATGATGTTTAAAGTAATAATGAGTACAGCACATGCTTTACTATTAGAGACAGTTTTCTTAATTATGGCTATGGCAGTTCTTGCAGGCGCATTAAGCGCACTACTTTCAGAGTTTGGAGTAATAGCATTAATTAATAAAATTTTCGCTATATTTATGAAGCCTTTATATGGATTACCTGGTGCTAGTATAGCAGGAGCTATAACAACTTATTTATCAGATAATCCAGCTATTATACCTTTTGCTAAAGATAAAACATTCACACAGTATTTTAAACAATATCAAGTTCCAGCACTATGTAATTTAGGAACAGCTTTTGGTATGGGACTTATCTTAACAACATTTATGATATCTCAAGGTACAGAATATGTATTGCCAGCATTGATTGGTAACTTAGGTGCAGTAATAGGTAGTGTTGTAAGTGTTAGAATAATGTTGACATTTACTAAGAAGTTTTATAACTATAATCCAGAAGAAGATAAAGCAGCAGGAACATTAGAGAAAAAAGCTGAATTTAGAGAAATAAGAGAAGGAAATGTATTCCAAAGAGGCTTAGATGCTATTCTTGAAGGTGGTAAGATGGGCGTAGACATGGGAATGGCTATAATCCCTGGTGTCCTAGTAGTGTGTACATTAGTTATGCTACTAACTTTTGGACCATCTACAGACCCTGTTACAGGTCAAGAGGTTTATACAGGAGCTGCATATGAAGGAATAAAATTACTTCCAGTTCTTGGAGATAAGCTTGGATTTATATTAGAGCCATTATTTGGATTTACATCACCAGAGGCAATAGCATTTCCTATAACTTCATTAGGAGCTGTTGGAGCAGCAATGTCTTTAGTTCCAGAATTTATAAAATCAGGAGCTATAACTCCTAATGATATAGCAGTATTTACAGCAATGGGTATGTGTTGGAGTGGATATTTAAGTACACATATTGGTATGATGGATGCATTAAACGCTAGACAATTAGCTGGGAAAGCAATTCTTTCTCATACAATAGGTGGTTTATGTGCAGGAGCAGCAGCTCACTTTATATTTATGCTCGTATCATAAATATGATGAATAGAAATAATTAAAATAAAAAATAATATACAAAAAAATGGTTGTCTATATGCAATAAGAAATTGTGTACTGACAACTATTTTTTTTGAATGAAGATATTTTATAATATATGAACATTAAATTGGTATTAGAGTTAAGTTATATTTATGTAAAAAGTAACAAAAATCTGTAGAAATTTATGACAAAATTTAGTACACTAACTATATGTTCTTATTTAAAATTTAAAGGTATGATTAGAAATTACCTAGTAGAGTAAGATTGATTAATAAAAGAATCATAAAACAAAAATATTAATCATAAAAATTATAAAATAACTTACTTAAAATAAAACCATAGAACTTACAAAAATTAAAAAAGCATATAAGTATGGAGGGGTACAATGGATGAATTATTTCATATAGGAATTGATGTAGGTTCTACAACAGTAAAGGTTGTGGTACTTAATAATAACAATATAGTTCATAAAGAGTATAAAAGACATTATTCTGATGTGAAGAAATCAGTTAAAGAAGTACTAAATGGAATATACGAAAAATTGGGAGATATAAATGCAACCATTATAATAACTGGTTCAGGAGGAATTGGAATCTCAAAAAAACTTGGGGTGAAATTTGTCCAAGAAGTTATATCTAGTACAAAATCAATAGAATATTTCCATCCGGAAACTGATGTTGTTATAGAACTTGGAGGAGAAGATGCAAAAATAACCTATTTAAGTGGAGGAATAGATCAAAGAATGAACGGTATATGTGCAGGTGGTACTGGAGCATTCATAGACCAAATGGCTTCGCTTTTAAAGACAGATGCTAGTGGTTTAAATGAATTAGCTAAAGGCTACAATGTTATTTACCCAATAGCCTCAAGATGTGGTGTTTTTGCTAAAACAGATATTCAACCTCTTATAAATGATGGAGCTAAGCAGACTGATATAGCAATGAGTATTTTTAATGCAGTTGTCGTACAAACAGTAAGTGTTCTTTCTTGTGGAAGAAAAATAGAAGGCAATGTTGCATTTTTAGGTGGGCCATTGTATTTTTTATCTGAACTTAGAGAAGCTTTTAAAAGAGTACTAGATTTAAAAGATGAAAATGTAATTTTCCCAGAAGATGCACAGCTTTATATTGCTATTGGAGCAGGATTATTATCAGTAGATGAAGATAGTATAAAACTTAAATCTCTAATAGAAAAACTAGACAATATAAAAAACATTGAAGATGGAGAGGTAAATTTATTAGAACCTTTATTTAAAGATAGAAATGAGTATGAAGAATTTTTAAAAAGACATGAAAAAGAAAAAATAGATTATGTAGATATAAATTCAATTAATAAAAATTGTTATCTAGGAATTGATGCAGGTTCTACTACTACTAAGGCCGCGCTTATTGATGAAGATGGGAATCTAGTATATTCTTATTATAATAGTAATGAAGGAAATCCACTAAAAACAACAATCAAGGTCATAAATGAAATATATGATATATTACCAAAAGACGTTAAAATCTTGAGTTCAACTGTAACTGGATATGGAGAGGGGCTTATTAAAAAAGCATTAAAAATAGATAATGGGGAAATAGAGACTATAGCACATTATAAAGCTGCTAAATTTTTTAATAAAGATGTAGACTTTATACTTGATATTGGTGGTCAAGATATGAAGTGCTTAAAAATAAAAGATGGTGTAATTGATAATATAATATTAAATGAGGCTTGCTCATCAGGCTGTGGTTCATTTTTAGAGACCTTTGCAAGTTCTTTATCTATGACAATAGAGGAATTTGCACATGAAGGTGTCTATTCTCAAAGTCCTGTAGATTTAGGTTCAAGATGTACTGTGTTTATGAATTCGAGAGTAAAACAATCTCAAAAAGAAGGAGCAAGTGTTGGAGATATATCAGCAGGCTTATCCTATTCTGTAATAAAGAATGCTTTATTTAAAGTAATAAAAATCAGAGATTTAAATGAGATTGGAAATAATATTGTTGTACAAGGTGGAACATTTTACAATGATTTAGTACTTAGAAGTTTTGAAAGGTTAATTGGCAAAAATGTAATTAGACCTAATATTTCTGGAATTATGGGTGCTTTTGGTTCAGCTCTTATAGCCAGAGAGAAGTATGAAAGTGGATATCAAACATCTTTATTATCTAAAGAAGAATTGAATAGTATAAAATTAGAATCAAGTGTAATTAGATGTAAAGGATGCTCAAATCATTGTCTTCTTACAATAAACAAATTTTCTGATAATGAAATTTTTATTTCAGGAAATAGATGTGAGAAGGGAGAAGCCATTTATGGCGATAAAAAGATAGGTTTAGAAAAGAAAAACCCCATAAATCTATTTAAGTATAAATATGACAGGATTTTTAAATACAAACCATTAGAAAAAGATAAGGCAAAAAAAGGAGAGATAGGAATACCAAGAGTATTAAATATGTATGAAGATTATCCATTTTGGTTTACATTTTTCAATGATATGGGATTTAGAGTTGTACTTTCAGATAGGTCATCAAAACAATTATATGAAACTGGTATAACTAGCATTGCTTCTGAAACAGTGTGTTATCCTGGGAAATTAGTTCATGGGCATATAGAAAATCTAATTTCAAAAGGAATAAAAAATATATTTTATCCAAGTGTGACCAATGAAAATAAAGAGGATTTAAGTGCAGATAATTATTATAATTGTCCTGTTGTAATATCCTATTCTGAAGTAATAAAAAATAATGTGGAAAATATAAGAAACAAAAATATAAATTACATAAATCCATTTATTAGTTTAAATGATAAGGCAAAGTTGAAAAAGAGACTTCATGAGGAATTATCAAAACGTTTTACTGGTATAAATATAACTAAGGAAGAAATTAATCATGCAGTTGATAAAGCTACTGATGAACAAAATTCATTTAAAATGGAGATGCAAGCAGCAGGCGAAAGAGCACTTAAGGAGATAAAAGAGAGAAACTTAAAGGGAATTGTATTATGTGGTAGACCATATCATATAGATCCAGAAATAAATCATGGAATGCCAGAGCTTATAAATTCTTTAGACATGGCAGTGCTTACTGAAGATTCTATATGTCACTTAGCAAATATGCAAAGACCACTTAGAGTTGTAGACCAATGGGTCTATCATTCAAGATTATACAAAGCAGCTAGTTTTGTAAGAGATAAAAATTATTTAGAATTGGTTCAACTTAATTCATTTGGGTGTGGCTTAGATGCAGTAACTACAGACCAAGTTCAAGAAATACTTAATGAAAAATCTAAAATATATACTATTATAAAAATTGATGAAGGTAATAATTTAGGAGCTGCAAAGATAAGAATGAGGTCTTTAAAAGCAGCTATGTTTGAAAGAGAAAGTAAAAATATAGATGTAAAAAATATGAAAGTAGATAGAATACAGTATGCAAAGAATAATCAAATAACGAACAAACATACTATATTAGCACCGCAAATGTCACCTATACATTTTCAATTTCTTGAAGAAGCTGTAAATTTGAGTGGATATAAGATAGAAATTTTAAAAGATACAGATAGTAGTGTTATTGAGGAAGGTTTGAGATATGTAAATAATGATGCTTGTTATCCAGCTATAATAGTAGTAGGTCAATTAATAACAGCATTAAAGTCTGGAAAATATGATTTAAATAATACATCTGTTGCAATAACTCAAACTGGTGGCGGTTGTAGAGCTACAAATTATATTGGATTTTTAAGAAAAGCTATGTATGATGCAGGATTTAAAGATGTCCCAGTTATTGCACTTAGTGTAAATGGAATAGAAGATAGTGGAATAATGGATAATGTATCGCTAAAATTAATCAATAGACTTTTTATGGCTGTTGTGTATGGAGATTTATTAATGAAAGTACTCTATAAAGTGAGACCATATGAGAAAGTTATTGGAAGTACAAATGCTCTATATGAAAAATGGGTTGATATATGTAAAAAATCTCTTGTCAAAGCTAAAATTTCTGTATTTACTAAAAATATAAAAGAGATAGTAAATGAGTTTGACAACCTAGAGATATTAGATATTAAAAAACCTAAAGTAGGTTTAGTTGGAGAAATATTAGTGAAATTTCATCCAATTGCAAACAATAATCTAGTGAATATATTAGAGCGAGAAGGAGCCGAAGCAGTTGTACCAGACCTTACAAATTTCTTTTTAAGTTGTGCGTTTAATACTATTTATAAGCACACTCATTTAGAAGGAAGTAGAAAAAGTAGAATGATAGGGGAAGCCTTTATATACATAACAAGTATATACCAAAGGGTATATAAAAAAGCACTTGATAAAAGTAAAAGATTTTATGCTCCAGGAAATATAAAAACAGTTGCGAAGAATACAGAACCAGTAGTATCATTAGGAAATCAAACTGGAGAAGGATGGCTTTTAACAGGTGAGATGGTTGAATTATTAAATGAAGGTGTGGAAAATATCATTTGTATGCAACCTTTTGGATGTTTACCTAATCATATAATTGGTAAAGGTTCCATAAAAGAATTAAAAAGGTTATATAAGAATGCAAATATAATTCCTATTGATTATGACCCTTCTGCAAGTGAGGTGAATCAGCTTAACAGGATAAAACTTATGCTTTCTAAAGCTTTTAAAAATATAGAAGATTAAGGTTTCACATGTTGAAAATTTATAGCTTTCTAAATAAGCTACTATTATATTAATAATTATAAAAAGAGTTACTCTATATTTTTTAGGGTAACTCTTTATTACTTGAAAAATTATATGTATACTAATATAAAAGGGGGGGAAGTTATATGAATTTAGTATATGATGTTTATGAGTCTAAAATAGGAAATTTGTACATATTGAGTGAAGATGGTTTTGTAGTTAGCGTAGATATAGGAGATGAAAAATTTAATAATTTAAAAGAAGAATATATTAAAAAAGGAATAGATATAAAAAGAAGTAAAGAAGATTTAAAAGAAGCAATAAATCAGATAGACGATTATTTTAATGGAAAAAGAAAAAAATTTGATTTAAAAATACGTGTTGATGGTACTGAATTCCAAAAATCTGTCTATGAAGAAATGTTAAAAATACCTTATGGAAAAACACTATCATACTCAGAAATAGCACAAAATATAAATAATCCAAAGTCTGTTAGAGCAATTGGACAAGCAAGTAAAAGCAATAAAATCCCAATAATAATACCTTGTCACAGAGTTGTTGGTAAAAACAATGTTGGTGGATATATGGGAAATCATTCTGACTTAAAAAAAATATTATTAGATTTAGAAAAAAATAGTTAAATTGGTTAAAAGTGATTTTTTTGTTAATATTTGATATAATTATGTTAGAAGAAATTTTTAATTTACGATGATAAGGGGGAGTTTTAATGTGCAATAAAGTTATAGCATCAAAATATCATGAAAAGGGGTTCAATTGTGCAGAGTCAGTTATAAAAGCATATAATGAAGAGTTTAATACAGATATACCAGTTTGTTTAGGTAGTGGATTAGGTTCAGGCTGTGGAGTTGCTAGTTTATGTGGTGCAGTAAACGCCTCAAATATAATAATTGGATATGTAAGAGGTAGAAACCATGAAGGTGAAAGCACTAAAGCTAAAGCATATGCTAAAGATTTGACAACAACAGTAAGAAATGAGTACGGTTCAGAGTTATGTATAGACTTAAAAAAAGATTTAGTTGCATGTAGAGAGATAATGGATTTTGCATATGATAGTTTAAAAGAAACTTTAAAAAAGGAACTATAATAAATATAAGCTATAGAATATAAGCTATTTGATATAATATATTTAATAAGTCTATTATATTATAACTTATTAGTTGCAAATAAAACGCAATGAACTTTAAAAGAATATTAGATTTTATATTATAAAGACGCTCAGAAAGGAGCGTCTTTTTGCTAGTATAATTTAGAAAAAAGTTATATTATTTATTAACAGAATTTAAATGACAGTTGAGTATTAGCATTCATTGATGTAAATCAGCTTAATTAACAGATAATATTTATATAGGTATCTCAATTATTTCTATTTATTTTTTGTTATGTTATACTCAGCTTAAATAAATATTTGTTACAAAGGAGATGAAAGTATTGGAAAATATTGATTTGCTTATTAATGACTTATGTTCAAAAAATCACACTGAAGCATATAAAACTTTTTTATTTCTAGAAAATGAAAGCAAAAAATCAAACATTACGTACTGTTTCTTTGATTATTTTCTAGAGATGATTAATAATGAAAGTTCATATATTCGTACAAGAGGACTGTCATTAATAGTTGCAAATGCTAAGTGGGATACTGATAATAAAATTGAAATGAATATAGATAGTATACTAAGTCACATAGTGGATAAAAAGCCTTCTGTGGCGAGAAATTTTATTCAGTCATTACCTAATATTACAAAATATAAGAAACAACTTATTCATCGTATAAGAAGGGAATTAAGTAATGCAGATATAAGTATTTATAATGATAATATGAAACCATTAGTAGAAAAGGATATAAGTAATACTTTATCTAATCTTGAGTAAAGATATATTATCTAAATTTTACCAGTTGATATCATCATTAGGGATTAATTTTTTTGACAATAGCAAGAAATGTGAAAACAGCTAAGACAGAATTATGTACAATCATACTAGAAGGAGGCATTATGAAAACTAATTTAGAAACAATACAGGATGTAGTTGATAAGGATGGTAAAAGTTTGATTGAATATTGGGTTCCAATTTTATGAGTATTATAATATGCTTGAATATATAGACTAAATAAAAGTAGTAAAAATTGTTGTAATGAGTAAAAGCTTTATATGTTAAAAGAGAATATACATAATTTAATGGTAGTTTTGAAATAACAAATTAAAGCTACCATTTTTATTTTGAAAAATCATTCAATGAAATAGATTCAGTTTGTTAAATGTATTATTTATAAAATTATAGATAATATATTGTTAAAGAAAATATTTGATAAATTAAATGTTTTCTTTGACAATGTATATATATGAATGATAATATCTAAATGAATAAAAGCTTTGGTAGTAAAATGATTTCTTACAATCCACTTTAGGTATTATTAATAAATAAAAAATTTAAAAATACATAATGTGTCTAACAAACGATGATACTAGAATGATACTGTTTTTATAAGAAATTATAAAATACATAATTAATAAAAATAATATATTGAATTATATAATAGATTGGGTTTTACTAAATAAAAAAGAACTGAAATCCCCATGTTATTATACAAAAGCAAAGGTGGGAACAAAAATGAAAGCAATTGATGATGCTATAACATCACCATATTTAAGCTATGATATCAATGAAGATATTAGTATCTATAAAGGTAGATTTTGCATATATTTAGATAAGAAATATAGATGTAATGGAAAAATTTATTATAAAATGACACCTCCAATATCCATAAATTTTAAAGCAGATATAGGTTGCATTGAAGATATAGAAAATGAAGATGATAACTTAGTTTTGGATTATGATAATGCTATTCTTGAGGTCTATGGTTATAAGATTATTTCTATAACAATAAATACTCTAAGTGATTTTGGCATAGAAGGATATATCAATGATGATTGTATAAAATCTAAAAACTCTTATGTTGAACATGTAGATTTTAATATAATAAACTTAGATAAAATACCTGGAAAACTTATAAAATACAATGATAAAGTATATGCAGGTAGGATTGAATTTGATATAAATGATTATGTTGTTACTATAGATAAACGGTATGATTATAGAAAAGAATTAAAGTCAGATTTGAAGTCTAAATCTGGAGCAATAATAACTCATATAGGTAGGATTAGAAGAAAAGATGGTAAAATTTTTAGAACTAATAATACAATAAATCTTTTAGATAGAATAGCAACAGCCTTGAGTTTTATGTGTGGCAGATATGTTGGATTTTGTTTGGCAAAAGGATATAGAAATGGTAATGAAGTTTATAGAATTTGGAATGAGAATCAAATAACACCTTTTAGATATGTACCAACATGGTCAGATACGCTGTCAAATTATCATAATATGGAAAAATATATAAGTCTCATGTGTAAAAAATTAGAAGATTTTTATTATGGTTCTGCGATAAAGAGTGTTGTTGATTGGTATATAGAGTCTCTTGGAAGTGTGACTATGGAAAATAATATAATATCTGTACAGATTGCACTTGAAACTTTGTCATATGTAATGCTAGTAGAGCAGAATAAGGTGCTTACAGATGAAACTTTTGACCATAATTTGGCATCTAAAAATATCAGACTTCTACTTGATATATGTAAGATACCATATGGTAAATATGAGTTAGATATATTTGACAATATGATAAAAAAGAAGTTTGATGATGGAATAGATTTAATTATTTATTTAAGAAATAGTATAGTTCATCCAAGTAGAAAAGCCCATAGAGCTACATTAGAAGTTGAAGACATTTGGAATATAATTTCAATTGGAACAAGATATATTGAGCTTGTTTTGCTTTTTATTTTGGGATATAAAGGAGAGTATTCTAATAGATTGGTAGAACGATGTTATGGTGAGGTGGAAGTTGTGCCTTGGAATTAGATTTTTATATTTATTTTAAAATATATATTGACAGATATTACCTTATGATATAAAATCAATATCATAATAAGAATTCAAAACAACATTAAATGCTACGAAAAGAAATAGTAAAAGTAAGTAATCTTAAACAGAGAGTTTCCGATTGGTGAGAGGAGCAATAGATTTTACTTTGAACACATCTTTGAGCAGGACTCTGAAAGAGTAAAAATACTTTATTAGGAGCTTTCCGGTATCCTTGCACCCGTTATAGTGCTAGAGTATAATTTTATTGTACTTAAAGAGGTTAGTGTCGTGAGGCATTAATGAACAGAGGTGGAACCACGAGATTTAACTCCCGTCCTCTAGCAATAGCTAGAGACGGGAGTTTTTTAATATAATTTTTTAAGCGCGCAGAAAATTATATTGCAACAGATACATTTTTTCTAAAATAATCAAAATATTTAAAAATTTAAAAGATGAGGGAGAATATTATGAAAAATATATTAAAAAAATTAGGATTATTTACAATTATGTTAGGTTTAGTAAGTGGAATGGCAGGTTGTTCAAAATCAGATAATGAAAAGGATAAAAATACTTCAAATACAT
Organism: Clostridioides sp. ZZV14-6009; assembly: GCF_020658095.1. Lineage (NCBI taxonomy): Bacteria > Bacillati > Bacillota > Clostridia > Peptostreptococcales > Peptostreptococcaceae > Clostridioides > Clostridioides sp. ZZV14-6009. Next base: position 21,068 of record NZ_JAGWDG010000006.1, on the reverse strand, counting down.
CAAAAAAAGAGGTAATTGTAGGATTTGATAATACATTTGTACCAATGGGATTTTTAGATGAAAAAGGAGAAACAGTGGGATTTGATGTTGATTTAGCAAAAGAGACATTTAAGAGACTTGGAATGAAAGTTAAATTTCAACCAATAGATTGGTCAATGAAAGAAACAGAGTTAAACGATTCAAAAACTGTAGATGTATTATGGAATGGATATTCTATAACAGATGAGAGAAAGAAAATAGTATCATATACAGAACCTTATTTACAAAATAAACAAATAATAGTTACTTTAAGTGATTCAAAAGTAAATACAAAAGCTGATTTAAAAGATAAAGAAGTTGGAACTCAACAAGGTTCAACAGCTCTTGATGCAGTAGAAAAAGATAAAGATTTTATGAATAGCTTAAAGGGTGGAGCTCCAGTTCTTTATGATACTTATGATAAAGCACTTAGAGACTTAGAAATAGGTAGAACTAGTGCAGTTGTTGGTGATGAAGTTTTAATTAGATACTATATGGGACAAAAAGGTGAAGATAAATATAAAGTATTAAAAGAAGATTTTGGATTAGAAGATTATGTTGTAGCAACATCTAAAGAAAATCCAGAACTTTGTAAGAAAATAAATGAAACATTACAAGAAATGAAAAAAGATGGAGCTTTTGACAAAATTTATGATAAGTGGTTTAAATAAAAGATAAGTTAGCTGTTAAGAAGGGGGCACTAAAGGCATGTTACAAGGTTTAGAAATAGTTATAGCAATGTTTTGTATAACATTGATAGTATCAATTCCATTGGGGATTGGAGTTGCATTTTTAAGATTATCAAAAAATAAATTAATAAGTGGTATTACACAATGTTATATATTAATAATGAGAGGAACACCTTTACTTTTACAAATGATAGTAATATTCTATGGTTTACCTCTTATAGGAATTGTGTTTGACAGATTTACAGCTGGAATAGTAGCTTTCTTCTTAAATTATGCAGCATACTTTGCAGAAATATTTAGAGGTGGAATACAATCAATAGATAGAGGTCAATATGAAGCTTCAAAAGTACTAGGGTTTGATAAATTTACGATGTACAAGAGAATCATATTTCCACAAGTTTTTAAAAGAATACTAGCACCTATTTCAAATGAAGTAATTACATTGGTAAAAGATACATCTTTAGTATATATATTAGGATTAAATGATATTTTAAGAATATCTCAAATAGCAATGAATAGAGAAGCAAGTTTGTTACCACTATTTGAGGCAGGAGCAATATATCTTATATTTGTAGCTATACTCACTAAGGGATTTGAATTACTTGAAAAAAAATATTCTTATTACAGATAAAGCTACAATAATTATAGGAGGAGGTTTTTCATATGTTGAAAATCAGTAATTTAAATAAATCATTTAAAAAAAATAAAGTACTTAAAGATATTTCTTTTGAACTAGAAGAAGGTCAGATTGGTGTCTTACTTGGCAAATCTGGTGCAGGAAAGACTACAATATTAAGATGTATAAATGGTCTTGAAGAATTTGATAGTGGAGAAATTATAATAGATAATGAAATAATAAAAAATAAGAAAGACATGGCAAAAATACGTGGTAAAATAGGTATGGTTTTTCAAAACTTCAATCTATTTCCTCATATGACAGTACTTGAAAATATAATTGAATCTCCAGTTAATGTTTTTAAGGTTCCTAGAGAGGAAGCTGAAAATAGAGCTAAAGAACTTTTGAGACTAGTTGATTTGGAAGATAAATTGAATTCCTATCCATTTGAGTTGTCAGGAGGACAGCAACAAAGAGTTGCAATAGCTAGGTCTTGTGCATTAATGCCAAAAGTTCTCTGTTTTGATGAGCCTACTTCTGCACTTGATATTGATACTATTCAAAAAGTAGTAAATATAATGAATAGGCTTAAAGATAAGGGAATGACTATACTGATAATTACACATGATGTTGTATTTTCAAATAGTGTTGCAGATAAGATTATAAGTATAAAAGATGGTATAGTTGAGGATATTCAAATAAAAGAAAAAATTGTTTAAATTTTTATAAATGAAATTTGTATTAAAATTTTATAAAAAAATAAGGATTGTTTGTCTGATTTTTACAATGAAAAATATAAATTTTAATGTATAATTATATAAAATTTATATTTTGTATCAAGGAGGAGATATTGACCATGCTAACTCCATATTTAACATTTAATGGGACTTGTGAAAAAGCATTTAACTTTTATGCTGAGGCTTTCGGAGGTGGAAAAACTCTGTTTGCACGATTAGATAACAACCCAAGCAATCCTGTTATGCACGCAAGTGTTACTTTCACAAAATATGAAGGTTGTATAATGGGGGCCGATACAAACCAGCCTGTTGTAATTTCTGGAATGGCGATTTGTGTTGTGCTACCGTCTCGAGAAGTAATAGAAGAAATATCTGTAAAACTTGCCGAGGGCGGTACGCTTGTGCAAGGATTTTTACCACACCCACCACCAGATCAAAGTGATGGTGGTGCTGAAGTGCTTGATAGGTATGGGTATACTTGGTATTTGAGTACATAGTTAAAACAAAAAACCTACAACTAATAAGCATAATATAGAGTAGCTAAATTTCAATTTAACAACGTAGTAAAAAAGTCGTGACTTTAAATTGTCATGGCTTTTAATTGTATAAAAATTCAAGAATTTTATTGAAAGCTTAGAGTAATTATGATACAAATTGATTAAAATATACAAATTATGGGTATAAGCATATAAATATTAAGATAAAAAACTAGAAAGGAAGTTTTACTACAATGATTAAATTATATGGATATACAAAATGTTCTACAGTTAAAAAAGCAAAAAATTGGCTTAAAGAAAATAATTTAAAATTTGAGGATATAGACATGGTTCAAAATCCACCAACTAAGGATGAATTAGAGTCAATTTATAATATTAGTGGGTATGATATAAAAAAATTTTTTAATACAAGTGGAATGAAATATAGAGAATTAGGTCTTAAAGATGTAGTAAAGACTGAGCAAGATGATAAACTTCTAGAAATATTAGTAAGCGATGGTATGCTTATTAAAAGACCACTACTATTTGATGGTAAAAATGTACTGTTAGGGTTTAAAGAAGATGTATGGAAAGATATTTTATTAAAGGAAGAATAGAAATCAATGGGTGTATTAGTTAAAATTTTTAATTGATACACCTATAAATTTAAGTATTTTTAGTATTTAGCATTGAGATTAAAACCACATCAATAGAATTATTAACTATTAGATAGAAGAATCTTGTACTTTCTGAGTTTAATATATTAAATAAATACATATCTTTTTACATAAAAGTACTATTAAATCTAAATCTTGATTTTAATCTGTTAATTCTTGCAAACTGGCATGTGATTTTTTAGAATTTATACTATACGTAAAGTCTAATAAAATATAATATTATTTATTATTTTGTGGATATTTGTTACTATTAAAAAAATATCCACATTAAATTTGTCTCAAATAAATTTAATGTGAATAAACATGACCTTTCTTATACAAATTATATCATTTATTTTATTTAAAATAACATAATATTACAACGAATTATTACAAAATTACTTATTATTAACCATGAACATTTGTTTTGTGATATTATATTTATATGAGGATATTGTCATAAAAAACATTATATTTATACAAAAAATTAAATGAAAAATTTATTTGATATGAATGTTTTTTACAAATTATACCTCTACTTATAGTTTTACAAATAATAATAGTATTTAAAAATTTGACAACAAAAAAAGAAAACTTTCAAAAGAATTAAATCTAAAAAGAATAGGAGATAAATATGGGTATTGAAGATTTATATGGTTTTGAATGTGTTCCTGTGAACAATGATATTGATATTGACAATTTATTAGAGACGATGATAGAAGATGGAAAAGAAAAAGGGTATACACCAATTATAATTATCGATGAAAAGGTAGGATTGCTAAAAGAAAACATCGATATTATTAATAAAGAGTATGGATCTCTTGAGAACTACAAAGAGTATTGTCTGAAAAAATATAATGAAATTGATGTAAATGAATTTTTCAAGTATAGGAAGAGTGAAATTTCAGAGATGATAAAAGAACTCATAGATTCAGAAGATACTTTTTGTGACTATAAAAGTTTTAACCCAATTACAAATATAGATATATTTCAAGAAAATAACAAAGTTTACATAGCTAAAGTCCCAACAACTAAACCTTACGAAGTGTTTGCATATATACCAATTGGTGGATTTAACGATTGTCCTAGTGATGAAGAGCATATAGCAGTTGCAAAATATTGGTACGAAAACTATGGAGCATACCCGATAGCAATTGGATGTGACACAGTTCAATATTTTTCAAAAAATATAACTAGCGATAATAAAATGTTTAATAACTTATGCATAGAATTAATCTTGTACTGTGAAGATATTATTGTACAAGGATATGAGACATTAAGAGCTCTAAAAGAGGTAATACAAGGTTCTACTATATGGCTTTTTTGGTGGGATTGATATAGAACTGTGTAAACTATAAGTATTAAGTTTAAGTTTTTAGAACATTTCTAATGATAGTATCTTTTTGTAATTTACAATTATATTACTAAGAAGAGTAATTATATGATAATAAAATCGTGAACTTAGCCATGAAGATAGGCTACTTACACTTCATGGCTTTTAAGTATATTGCTGTATTACACTGTTTTGTTTTTATATAGTGTAGTACAGTAATATGCTTAAATTATAAAGATATAAATAAAAGTACTTTAATATTATAATTAATATACTTAAAAGACATTCTAATTTTTTAAATATATACTTTATATGTTATAATCATTAAGTATGTAAAAAATAAGAATAGTTTTAGAGTTCATATTTTCTTGATATGGAGGTAGATTTAATGAAGGAAAGAGAAAAGCTAGAAAAATTAAGAGAAAATTTGATTGGGTTAGAAAGTGTGGCAGTTGCTTATTCAGGTGGAGTTGACAGTAATTTCTTACTTAAAGTAGCAAGAGATACATTAGGAGATAATGTTATAGCTGTAACTGTTCATGCAATGATGCACTCAAATAGAGAAATAGAAGAAGCAAAACAATATACTAAGGATTTTGGAGTTAAACATATTATATTAAAAACAGAAGATTTTGATTTAAAGGAATTCAAAGAAAATGGTGCTGAAAGATGTTATCATTGTAAAAAATATATATTTACTAAAATAAAAGAGGTCGCAAAGGAACATAATATAAAGTACATAGTAGATGGAACCAATGTAGATGATTTAGGAGACTATAGACCAGGTCTTAAAGCACTAAATGAATTAGAAGTAATTAGTCCATTAAAAGAAAGTGGATTAAAGAAAGATGAAATTAGGTTACTTTCAAGAGATATGAAGTTAGAAACTTTTAATAAACCATCATTTGCATGTCTGGCAAGCAGAATTCCTTATGGTGTTGAAATTACAGATGAAAAGCTTAGGATAATAGAAAAAAGTGAAGAATATTTATCCGACTTGGGATTTTCTCAATTTAGAGTAAGAATGCATGGAAATATAGCTAGAATAGAAGTTAACCAGGAAGAATTAGGTAAATTTTTTGAAAATAACAATTTTAGTAAAGTTGACACTAAATTAAAAGAATTTGGCTTTAAATATGTTACACTAGATATGTCAGGATATCAAATGGGAAGTATGAATTTAAATATGTAAATATGTAAATAGGTTAAAAAATAAATAATCGTTATAATTAATATAAGAAACAGGAGGTTTTATGAAAAACTATACACTAATATCGCCATGTTTTTTTGGAATGGAAAAAATGTTGGCTAGAGAAATTACTAATTTGGGATATGAAATAATAAAAACAGAAGATGGAAGAATAACATATAAGACTGATGAATTTGGAATAGCAAAATCAAATATGTGGTTGAGATGTGCAGAAAGAGTACATCTTAAGATTGCTGAATTTGAAGCAAAAAGCTTTGATGAATTATTTGAAAATACAAAAAGGATAAACTGGTCTAAATATATACCTTATGGAGCGCAATTTCCTATTTCAAAGGCTTCTTCTATAAAATCAAAATTATACAGTACACCAGATGTACAAGCTATAGTAAAAAAAGCTATTGTAGAAAGCTTAAAGAAAAGTTATTTAGAGGATGGTTTGCTTAAAGAAGATAAAGAAAAATACCCTATATTTGTATTTATACACAAAGATAAAGTAACTCTTTCAATAGACACAACTGGAGATGCTCTACATAAAAGAGGATATAGAGAAAAAGCAAATAAAGCTCCAATAAGAGAAACTTTAGCTTCTGGACTTATCTACTTAACTCCTTGGAAAGCAGGTAGGACTTTAGTAGACCCTATGTGTGGTTCTGGTACTATATTAATTGAAGCAGCCATGATAGGTATAAATATGGCGCCTGGCTTAAATAGAGAATTTATATCAGAAAAATGGAGAACACTTGATAAAAAGATTTGGTGGGATGTAAGAAAAGATGCTTTTAATAAAATAGACAATGAATCTAAATTTAAAATTTATGGATATGATATAGATGCAGAATGTATAGATATAGCTCAAGAAAATGCAGAAATAGCAGGTGTAGATGAATATATAGAATTTAATGTAGGAGATGCAACTGAGTTTAAAAGTGAAGAAGAATTTGGATTTATAGTTACCAATCCACCTTATGGAGAACGATTAGAAGATAAGGATAGTGTTAAACAATTATATAAAGAGCTTGGTTATGCATTTAGAAAGTTAAAAAATTGGTCATATTATCTGATAACTTCTTATGAAGAATTTGAATATGAATTTGGACAAAAAGCAGCTAAAAAGAGAAAACTATATAATGGTATGCTAAAAACTAACTTTTTCCAATATCCAGGGCCTAAACCTCCTAGAAATAATAATTAGATTTTATATTTATCATAAGTTTTATCAAAATAATAAAGTTTTGTTAAAATAAGTAAAACCTTATGAGGATTTGAAACGTCTAACTATTGTGAGGAGATTTTTGCGAGAAAAATTTAAGATTGTAGGATTAGGAGGAGTTAAATGAAGTTATTAAAACTTATTATTGTATCAGGCTTAATGATGTTATTTGTTACTGGATGTAATGTTAAAACTGAATCTCCAGAGCAATTGGCAAAGATACCTGACTATGATGATACAAAAAAAGTATTGTACGATGGTATAGATCAGCTACTAAAACCAGACTCATCTATGATATTGCCTTCTAATACAAAAGAGGTAGGAAAAATAAATAAGGTAGATTTAAATAGTGATGGAGTTGATGAATTAGTAGTATTTGAGCAAAAAGAAGATTTAAGTAATAATGTTAATAAAGTAGGTTTTGTAACCTTAAGTTACAATGGTGAAAAATATGTACTAGGAGACCATTATTTAGAAAATGGAGAATCAATAGAATATGCTAATTTCTATGATTTGGATTCAGATGGATATAAGGAAGTTATTTTACTTGTTAAATCCAAAGATAAAACTAATATGCATATATACAAAGTAAGGGATAATGAAATCACAAAAGTATACGATTTAGATGCTTCTTGGATTCAAAATAAAGAAGATTTTAACGATATAAAAGTAAAGATTGGTTATATAGATGGAGATGACAAGATAGATATATTAATGCTTCATTTGAATAATAAAACTAATGAGATGTTTGCAACTGTTGCAAATTTTGATGGAACTATGAAGGTTAAGGATTATGTCAAATTTGAAAATGTAAAAAATCTAAATGAGTTATATATAACTCTAGGTAATGTTGCTTCATCTGTTGGAAACTCATCGGCATCCATCAAAGGTGTTGTACTTGATATTCCCATGTTAAAGGAAAATAATTATATCACACAGATATTATATATGAAAAATGATAAAATTCAAAAAGTATTTAGTGATTATGATAAAACTATTACTAAACCTTACTACATACCTGTTGATGATGTTGATAAAGATAAAATTATAGAGATACCTATAGTTGCTGGTGGAAATAGAAATACCTATACCTCTAAAGCATCTGCTAATATAAGTTGGTACAGATGGAATGGGAAAGAAGGTTCTAATTCAAAATTAATATTTATAAGCCAGATATACTATAATTATAAATACAATTTTAGGTTATTTATGCAAAATAATTTAGTGGATAAAATAATTGTTGAACAAGAGTTTGTTGGTGAAAAAGCAGTATTTAAATTTTACTATTTTGATTATTCAGAACGTAAGAATTTATTTAATATAGTAGTAGAGAGTAAAAATAAACTTGAAGATAGAAAAAGTGCAAATACACAAAATTCTATTGTACTTCAAGAAAGTGATGAATATACTTTTTTACTAGTTATAAATGATGCAAATGAAATGGATAAGCTAGATATTACTATAGACGCATTAAAAGAGTATTTCTCATTAATATATGGTTAATATTATACTCAATTGGAGGTTTTATTTTATGAAGGAAAAAATACTTATACTAGAAGATGAAATTGGAATTAGAAGTTTTGTCAGTATAAACTTAAAAAGAGAAGGCTATGAAATAGTTGAAGCGGGTACAGGTAGAGAAGCTATAGAAAAAATGACAACAGAAAGTGACATTACAATAGCTCTTTTAGATGTAATGCTTCCAGATATAAGTGGAATAGAGGTTTGTAAATTTATAAGGGAAAATTTTGATCAAGTTGGTATAATAATGCTTACTGCAAAAGCTCAAGAAGATGATAAAATAGAAGGATTTATTTCAGGAGCAGATGATTACATCATAAAACCATTTAGTATAAAGGAGCTTTTAGTCAGGGTTTCTGCTCTTCTTAGAAGAGTTGCAAAAGATGATTCAAATGTTAAGTCAAGTGAAATAGTCTCACCACCATTTATACTTGATATAGATAAAAGAAAATTATTTAAGAATGGTAAAGAGATTGAACTTACTCCAACAGAATTTTCAATAGTAAAATATCTGATATCAAATGCTAAACAATCATTAAGTAGAGATCAGATATTAGATGAGGTATGGGGAACTAATTATTTGTATGATTTTAAAATAGTAGATGTAAATATAAGAAGGATAAGAAATAAAATAGAAGATGACCCATCAAAACCAAAATATATACAAACTATTTGGGGTTATGGATACTGTTTTAGAAAGGAAGAATAATAGTGTTACATTTTGAAGGTCTGAGAAAAAAAGTAATAAAAAACTATTTTATAATAATTATTATAATGGTAACTCTGTTTGAAGGGCTATTCATGTTTTATATACAAAACTATTACTATGATTCTGTTAAACAGCTACTTGAATCTGAAATAAAATATGCTGATGAATATAATGCTATTACAATGGAAACTACAAGTTTTGAGAAAAAAGTCAAAAACATTTTTGATAAACAACCATTAACAAAGAATTCAGAATTTGGGATTTCAATAATAGATAAGAATAAAAATGTTATATTGGACCAATATGGATTTAAAAGTAAAGAAAAAGCAAATTATGAAGATGTAGATAATGCATTAAGAGATGTAAAGACTAAGAATTTAACACCATATACTTATAAAATACCAGATACAGGAGAACATGTCATGAGTATCTCCTTACCACTCAAAGTAAATAATATTATAGAAGGTGTTGTTAGATATACTGTTTCATTAGATGGAATAGATAACGCCATATTAAAGCAAGCTACATGGCTTATATTGGCAGGAATATTTATACTTATTATAGCTATATTAATAAGTCTCAAATTTGCTGAGACTCTGATAAAACCGTTGAGAGAGCTAAAGAAGTTTGCAAACGAATTAGCAGTAGGAAACTACAATATAAAATTGGAAAATATGAAGATTGTAGATGATGAAATTGGTGATTTAGCACAGACATTTGAACATATGGCACATGAAATTGATAAGAGTGAAAAATTGAAAGAAGAATTTATATCTTCTGTATCTCATGAGCTGAGAACTCCTCTTACATCTATAAAGGGATGGAGTGAAACATTAGGATATGAAAGTATAACTAGAGAAGAGTTAGATTTAGGTCTAGGTATTATACAAGATGAGACAGAAAGACTTATAAAGTTGGTAGAAGAATTATTGGATTTTTCAAGGCTTTCCTCTGATAGGATAAAACTTCATGTTGATATAGTTGATGTTGAAGGATTAGTTGTTGGGGTTGTAAATCAGTTGAAAGTTAAAGCAGCTGAAAAAGATATATCACTTTTATTTGAATTTGAAAATGAATTTATAGAAAATATCCAAGGAGATAAAAATAGACTAAGACAAGTTCTTATAAATTTAATACAAAATTCATTTAAATTCACTAGTCAGGGTGGTTACATAAAAGTTGTAGCTTCTCAAGATGAAGATACAACGACTATATCAGTTGAAGATAATGGTTCAGGTATAGAAAAGCAAAATTTAAATAAAGTTTTAGATAAATTTTTCCAAGAAGATTACAATAAGGCTGGAAGTGGATTAGGTCTTGCAATTAGTAATGAAATTGTAAAACTTCATGGTGGAGTAATGAAAATAGAAAGTGAAAAGAACGTTGGAACAAAAATAATTTTTAATATAAAAAATAAATTTGCTAAACAGGCATAAATTCTTAGAAAGAGGATTAAGATGAGAAATATAAAAATGATAGTAGCATATGATGGTTCAAGATATAAAGGTTATCAAAAATTAGGTGATAATGACATGACTATACAAGAAAAGCTTGAGTCTGTCTTAAGCAAAATGGCCAATGAAACCATTGAGATAACTGGTTCTGGGAGAACTGATATGGGAGCACATGCAAGAGGTCAAGTTATAAACTTTAAAACAAATTGTATGGATTCAGTAGATAAAATTCAAAAATATCTATATGAATATCTGCCAGAAGATATAGTTGTAAAAACTGTTGAGGAAGTTGATGAAAGATTTCACTCAAGATACAATGTAAAATCAAAAACGTATTTATATAAGATTGATAATAATAAATATCACAGTCCTTTTATGAGAAAGTATGCTGCGCATATAAGTAAAAAATTAGATTTAGATAGAATGAGAAAAGCAAGTGAGTACTTAGTAGGAGAACATGATTTTACTAGTTTTGCTTCTTCTAAGTCTAAGAAAAAATCTAATGTAAGAGAAATTTACTCAATAAATATAAAAGAAAATGATGATATTGTAGAAATATATATAGAGGGAAATGGATTTTTGTATAATATGGTAAGAATAATAGTAGGAGCATTAATAGATGTTGGTCTTAAAAGAAAAGCACCACAAGATATTAAGTATATGCTTGAGTTGAAAGATAGAAGTAAGTCATCAGACACCGCACCAGCTAAAGGACTATGCCTTTGGAAAGTAAAGTATGAGTAAGCTTAAAGAGAAAACATTTTAAAAAGAAAATAAATTATATAGTTGACATAAATGGAAAAATAAACTATTATATATTCTATAAGAGATATCTAAAAAATTTGATATTTAAATCCGATGAAAAAGAGAGTAACTTTTATGTATTTTATAGAGAGCTGAGGATGGTGGAAGCTTAGCAAGTAAGTATTAGTGAAAAGAACTTTGGAGGATGCTAATTGAATTTAGTATGTTAGTAGGTAATCTCGCCTTAAGAGAAAGAGTGGATAAGTTTATCTTATCAATTAGAGTGGTAACGCGGATATATTTCGTCTCTTGGTTTTTCCAAGAGGCGTTTTTTAATATATTTATTTACTAATGTGTATTTAGTAGTTGTACATTTACTGATTGATTAGCTAAGTTTATCAATAAGAGTGGTACCGCGGATATTTCGCCTCTTAGTATTTAAAAATACTGAGGGGTTTTTTTAGTATTAAAATGATTTTATAAGAATCCACATTTTTAAAGTCATTCAATATTAAGAGTTTCTATTAAAAAATAAAAAATATAAAAATCATAATTTAAAATTAGGAGGAATTAACAATGAAGGAAAAAGTAGTATTAGCATATTCAGGAGGACTTGATACATCAATTATAATACCTTGGTTAAAGGAAAATTATGAAGATATAGAAGTTATAGCTGTTTGTGGAAATGTAGGTCAAGAAGATAAAATGGAAGATGTTTATGAGAAAGCTCTACAAAGTGGAGCATCAAAAGCTTATGTAGATGATATAAGTGAAGAGTTTGTGACTGAAACTATATTTAAAGCTGTAAAAGCAGAAGCAAAATATGAAGGAAAATACTTATTAGGAACTTCTTTAGCAAGACCTATAATAGCTAAAAAATTAGTTGAAGTTGCTCATAAAGAAGGCGCAAAATATATATGCCATGGATGTACAGGAAAAGGTAATGACCAAGTTAGATTTGAAGCTACAATTGCAGCTCTTGACCCAACTATAAAGGTTATAGCTCCTTGGAGAATATGGGATATAAAATCAAGAGAAGATGCTATAGATTATGCTGAGAAACACAATATAAAAGTAACAGCAACTAAAGCTAAAATATATTCAGTAGATGCTAACCTTTGGCATGTATCAACAGAAGGTGGAGACATAGAACATCTACAAAATGAACACAAAAAGGATGTATATAAACAATGTGTAGATCCTGAGGATGCATGTGATGTAGCTGAATATGTAGAAGTTTATTTTGAAAAAGGTGTGCCTAAAAAGATAAATGGGGAAGAATTATCTCCAGTGGCACTAATTCATAAATTAAATGAGTTAGGTTGTAAGCATGGAGTTGGAGTTATAGATATAGTTGAGAATAGACTTGTTGGTATGAAATCAAGAGGGATATATGAAACTCCAGGCGGAACAATTCTTTATGAAGCACACAATATTTTAGAAAGTGCTACTTTGGATAAAGATACACTACACTTTAAGCAAATGGTATCTTACAAATATGGAGAACTTATTTATAATGGATTATGGTACTGTAAATTAAGAGAATCTATAGATGCATTTATGGAACAAACTCAAGATAATGTTACAGGAACAGTAAAAGTTAAACTTTACAAAGGTAACATAAAACCTGCTGGAATATTTACTGAAAATGCACTTTATGATGAAGGAATATCTTCTTTTGGAGATAGTGAACTTTATGACCATAAAGATGCAGAAGGATTTATTAATTTATTTACTTTACCATTGAAAATTAGAGCTATGAAGGCTGGTAAATAATAGAATATAGTAAATTGAAATTATTAGAGTATATAAGAAATGTTTTTTAGTTTTTTATATACTCTTTTTTATATATTTATATAAAATTATTACATTATACAATTTGTAACAGTTTAGTTATTACAATATAAGAAATTTTAAAACTTATTTTTCTTCAACACTTCCTATTTATTTGTAAGCATTAAAAGTATGATTTTCTTATAAGTTACACAATATGAATACTTATTTTTGAATTTTGCTATTGACTCTCACATTATAAGAGGGTTTATACTAAGTTTAATTAAAAATCTACATGCAAAAGCTGCGCATAGTAGAAGGTAGTAACCATATCATTTGAAATTATAAAGATATAATTTATGAAAATACTATTAATTCCATAATGAAATTATTTATAAACGGAGGTAGATTAAATGAGGAAAATAATTGAAATAAAACACCATTCGCATGATTATGAATGTATGTGGAATGGTATAGAAGATATATATATGAATAAAATGGATGAATCTCTGCCAAATGATTTTTTCTTTTTATTAGCAGGTTTTGGTTCATTTTGTTATCTGAGGACAAACAAAAAAGAATTAAAGAGAATGGTTGCTTTGGGAGATGGAAGAACCAAAAAAATGTATGAATTTTTAGCACCTATTGTTGGTTTTGAATATAAACACTATGAGTTTAAAAAGTATGAACAAGCTTTAAAAAAAGCAAAATCAGAAATTGATTCTGGTTATCCAGTTGTTTTAGGAGCTTTAGATATGTATTATCTGCCATATTATGAAAAATTATATCATAAGGAGCATATTCCTTTTCATTATGTGCTTATGGTAGGGTATGATGATATGGCAGAGAGAATATATTTATATGATTGTGGGAGAACTGAGTTACTTTCTCTTTCTTATGATGAACTATGTGAATGTATGAATTGTAGTTATCCTGGGTTAAGCAAAGCAAATACAATTTGTACAGTTAGAATGAATAGTTCAAAGAATAAATATCAGATTGCCCAAGAAGCACTTGCTATAAAGCGGGATATGTTTTTAAATCCATCTACAGGTTTTTTAGGATACAAAGGTTTTGAAAAGTTTATTAAAGAATTGCCACAATGGAAACACGAATTGGAAAAAGATGACTATGATAGGATTTTAGCTAATATGGTTATGCTTTTTGGAACGGTACCAACTATTCCAAATGCAATCAAAGGAATTGAAGAACCAGATAGTGTTGAATTTAAAGGTGGTTTTGATAAAATGAGCAAGATGCTTAAGTGTATTGGAACTGAATACAAAAATGACTGTTGGGTACAAGTAGCAGAGATTTTTGAAGAAAGTTCAATCATAATTAAAAAAATATCTAATATAATAATAGATTATTTATCGAATAAGGTTGATGAGACTGAAAAACTTTCTTTGCTATTTTCTGAAATTTTGAAACAAATGAAAGCTGGATACTTAATGTTAGGTATATGAATATAGAATAAGATTTCTTTTTTAATAAAAGTGTATTAGCTAGATAATCAAAATTTAAATATGAAATGAGTTCAAAAAATCAAATTATATATTTATAAAGTGTTGACCCTAACACCACGTCATATTGTAATATGAAAACATAGTTTGAAAATATTAATAAATACTGATAGGTATATAAGTATTTATTAATATTTGTAGCTATAAAATAAAATTTTGAGGTGAGGCAATGAGAACAGTAAAACAAGTTTCAGATTTGACAGGAATAAGTGTGCGCACATTACATTACTATGACGAAATAGGCTTATTAAAGCCAAGTGAAATTACAGAAGTAGGGTATAGGCTTTATGATGATGAAGCTATTGAAACGCTTCAACAAATTTTATTTTTTAAAGAACTTGAGATACCTTTAAAAGAGGTTAAAGATATAATGTTAAGCCCATACTTTGATAAAATGCATGCTCTAGAAAGTCAAAAAAAGCTACTTATTATAAAACGTAAAAGATTGGATAGTCTAATAGAAATTATAGACAAAACTTTAAAAGGGGAAAATATAGTGAACTTCAAAGGATTTGACATGAGTGAATATTTTAAAGTATTAGAGGAATTTAAAATAGAGCATGAAGATAAAATAATCAAAACTTATGGTAGTGTAGAGAAATATAATGAGCATATTGAGACGTTTAAATCTAAAGAAGATGAAATTGCTAAAATGGCTATAAAAAAATATGGAAGTATTGAGAAATATGCTGAGGCTATAAAGAAGAATTTTAATAGTGATATATTAACTTTAGCAGAACAATTTGATGAATTTAAAAAAGATTGTTTGGAGGACAATCATCCAAAATTAAAAGAACTGTATAAAAGACTTGTAGCAGATTTAAGTAAAAATCCTTTATCAAAAGAACTTCAAGAAATTGCTAAAGAGATAACAGATACATCTAAGAAAGATTATGAACTTTTTAATATGGAGTATGGAGATGATAATTGGTATGGCATGGTACAAAATTATTTACTAAATCCCATATGGATAAAAGAAGTTGATAAAAAGTATGGTAATGGAGCATGTAAATTTATTGGCGAAGTTTTGAAGCATTATTTAGGTAATAAACAGCCCAAAATAAATATGTTATATGAAAAACTTGTAGCAGACTTAAGTAAAAATCCATCTTCAAAGGAAATTCAAGATATTGTTGAAGATATAGTGTATGAAACTAACAGAAGTAATGAATTTTACAAGATAGATGAAGGAGAGAATAATTTAGATTATTTAGCAGAACTTTATTTACAAAATTCTATTTATATACAAGTAAATGATAAGAAATATGGTAAAGGGGCATCTAAATTCATTGGAGAAGCTCTAAAAATTTATTCTGATAATAGTAAAATATAAGTAAACAAATATGGAAAATTGTAAAATAGGATAAAAAATAGCAACTAGATTATTGCAAAGTTGATTATATTTTGAATGTAGAAAAAGGATATAGAATTATTACTTTATCTATATCCTTACTTGTGATTGTTAAAATATATAATTTATATCGAACTTAACACTTTCAACAATATTTCCTAAATATGTTTTTATACTTTCAACTTCTTCTAAAGATTTTAATTTATTTTCAGTATAAATTGCCTTATCAAGAATATTAAATTTTAGACCTATTTCATCAAAGTATTCATGATTTAAAACTTTATACCAATGATTTCTTTCTTTAGACCATCTAGTAGATATAGAATCAGCTTCTTTTTGAGCTTTTTCCCAATCTTCATCTACTATAGATTTTTCTAAGATAGACATATTACTTTTATAGTCCTCTGTAAAATCATATAATTTATTATTAACATAAAATCCAAATAGCATAAATAAAACAGCCCATAGTATAACAAATGTTGCAGATTTCAATATTAATCACCCTTCTTATTTTGAATAAATATTTTGTCATTTTCATCTAAAACACAAATAAGAACATCTTTAAAAGTTTCTATGTGGTTAGACTTTAAGATACCCATTAACCAGTTAGTATCTTTTTCAGCCATATCAAGATTTTTATTTATTATTTTACCATCCAATATAAGTGGAATTGGCAAATGATTAAAAGCTCTTGGAGGAGTACTATTGTAACTTGATGCTGGAACTACACTTAAATTACCATCAGTCTCTAAAATAGCATATTGTACATCTTTTAGGTTGAAGTAGCCTTGAATTCTCAATTGCTCTAACAACTCATCTATACTAACTCTTTCTTTTTTAAGTTCATTATATACAATCTTTCCTTTGTCAATTAAGACAGAAGGTTTACCTGATAAAAATGAACTTAATTTTCTACTTTTTAAGGATAAAAATGAAATTAGAGTCTGCATAATTACAAGGCCAGTTATTGCTGCAACGCCATTTATAATTGGTATATTATTATTTTCCATTGGGACGGATGCAACTTCTGCAATTAAAAGTGTTATGACCAAGTCAAAACAGTTCATCTCAGCGATTTCACCTTTTCCCATGACTCTAAGTGCAATCAACACTGTTATGTATAATATAATACTTCTTATTAATACAACTGTCATATCTATCAATTACTCCTTTAAAAAATATTTACACTAAGTTAGTATATCCTATATAAAAAAATTAATTCAGATTATAAAAAATACCTTAAACAATTGAATTCAATTATTTAAGGTACTCTTGATAGTCTCAATATTAAATTTTTTATAGATTTTCTATTACTTTTATTTATCTTAACTACAGATTCAACAAAATTCTTTTTATCCCCTAATTTCAATACAAAATCAGGGTATTCTTCAAATTCATTGAGCTTTATTAATTTAAAAGAAGAAGATAAGTTTTTAAAGCTGATAATTTTAGAATTATTTACTAATACACTTCTTTTTTTAAAATAAATGTCTTTTTTACTTATATTTAATATATTGAATATTTGTTTAAGATGCATTATTATATCCTCTGGAGTCTTGTCAAATTTAAGTTCAAAATTTTCATCCTCAAAGTAGGGAATACAATATAAAGGATTTTTAATAGGAGGCAGTTTATTGTATAATTCTTCAAGTATATTAGTATCTTTAGGATAGTTAAGGTAAAAACATTTACATACATTCATTAAATCCATAGCATCTGAAAGTGAATTATGTTTAATTTCTCCCTCTACAGAAAAAATCTTTTTCATATTTAGTAAAGATAGTTGCTTAGATAAGATTCTATTTTTGTATGTAATATGCTGAGATATAAAAGGTTGAATATCAATCATCATATTGAATAACTCTAAGCAGATACCCGTATATTTATATACTCTAAAGGAATTTAGAAGACCAGCAATATCAAAATTACCCCAATTATATATTGTAACATCACTAAATTTTTTAAACCATTTGCAAAAATCATCCATAACATATAAAAGATTATGAGCATTATCAATTTCTAACTGGTTTAATTTAGTGAGTTTTTTACATTTAGATGAAAGTAATTCATTGTATTTTGGTTTAACTAAAGAATAATAATCATCAACTATATTAAAGTCATTATCTACCAAAACACAACCTATGGAAATCAACTCAGCTCCACTATATTCTAGCTTGTATTTATTATCATCTAATATATTAAATTCAAAGTCTATAAATAACTTGTATTTCATAAATTAAAAGCACATCCTCATAGATATTATTTAATGAGATTAAGCGTCATAAGAATCAATCGATATAATGATTCTGAACATCAAAGGCTCATTACAACTTTTATTTATTTCGTAATTTAAATCAAAGGAATCTTTTAAGATAGAATTTATAAGTATTCTTTCCCAACCTATTTTTAGATTAACTTTAGCTTCTATCAATTTAGTTTCTATTTTTTTAAATATTTCTATATTTGCGGGTATTATACTGAGTTCAATATTACTTTTAAATGGGTTAGATTTTAAATCAGCTATAAGAATATTCTTTAACTCTTCTGTAAGTTCAGAGATTAAATTATTCCCTATATATTCTTTAATTATTTCTTCTCTAATTTCTCTTAAATTTAGCAACATTAACACCTGCTACTTGTATTATAATATGCAAAGTATAGTAAAATTTGATTAAGTTTTTTTATTATACTTGCAATAGTAGCTTTTTCCTTTCTGTTTATTTTTATATGACTAATCCATATTAGAAAACTATTAATATGCTTATAAATAATAGTTTGTTGTATGTTAAAAGTAAAAACTTTTATATTTTCAGAGAATAAAAACTATATAAAAGTGAAGATTTATAAAATAGAATCATAAAGATAAGATGTTTTATTCTCTGAATTTTTTGGTACTAAATTCTTAATTTGTTATTTGCCAATTCCTTTTTCTGATAATTTTTCTAGCATATCCTTAGTCATTTTATCTAAATCATAATTAGCTTTAAAATTCCATTCATTTACAGCACTGCTACTATCTAATGAATTAGGCCAAGAATCAGCTATACCTTGTCTTACAGGGTCTACATCATACTCTATTGTAAAATCAGGTATATATTTTTTTATAGAATCAGCTATTTCTTCAGGAGCAAAACTCATAGCGGTGATATTAAAAGCATTTCTATGAATAAGTTTTTCGGCTGGAGCTTCTATTAAATCTACTATAGATTGAATGGCATCAGGCATGTACATCATATCCATTTTTGTACCTTTTGCTATGTAAGACTTATATTTTTTATTTTTTAATGCTTCATAATATATATCAACTGCATAATCTGTAGTTCCACCACCAGGAGGAGTAACGTAAGAAATAAGGCCAGGAAATCTAACTCCTCTAGTATCCACTCCAAATTTTGAATGATAATAATCACATAGTAATTCACCAGAAACTTTAGTGACACCATACATAGTATTAGGTCTTTGTAGTGTATCTTGAGGAGTCATGTTTTTTGGCGAATTTTCACCAAATGCAGCTATTGAACTAGGTGTAAAAAACTTACAATTCAATTCTCTAGCTACTTCAAGACCATTTACCAATCCATTCATATTTAAATTCCAAGCTTCTAAATGTTTACTTTCTGCAACTGCAGAAAGCAGAGAAGCTAGATGAATTATAGTATCTACATCATACTTTTTTGCGATTTCAAAGAATCGATTTTTATCTGTGACATCTAATATTTCAAATATACCAGATTCACATACAGGATTTCCTTCTTTTATTCTTCTTGAGCTAGCAATTACATTTTGTTCTCCATATTCATTTCTTAGCTTGATTGTTAATTCTGAGCCTATTTGTCCTAATGCACCTGTTATAAGTATTTTTTTCAATTTGCTAACCTCCTTAGAGTTTAATTTATGTATTATTGCTTATTTTTATTTTAGCAAATCTTTTGTTTAAATACAAAGAATTAAACCCATTAATGCATTACTTAATTTAATAAAGCATAATAAATGTTTCAGAATTTAATGTAATAAATATCAAAATTAAGTATATAGTATATAGGTAAGATATAGTAATATAAATGTTTATATGTATTATTTATAGAGATTGTTTTTAAAGATAGATAAAGTACAAAGATAGGCAAAATGTACAGTGGATTAAATTTAAAAAGTAATACTTATAAGATTGCTTTTATTTAAGTTCTAAATTTATTTTTTATTAAATTAAGTCTTAATGAGGTATAAAGATAGAGTATGTGACTAAGTCACAGAAATAAAAGTAAATTTAGGATATAATAAAAATATATAATATTAAGATATAACAAAGATGATTCTACAAATGAAAAAGTATTATAAGTTAAAATAAAAATTGAAAGGAAGTATAAAAATGACAAGACCATCAATATATCATAACCAAGGATACACTTGTGCAGAAGCATTAATAAAATCTTATAATGAAGAACATGAAACAGATATACCAATTTCAATAGGAAGTGGTATGGGGGTTGGAATTACTGTAGGGAGTGTTTGTGGAGCTGTAAATGCAGCAGTTGTTATAATAGGGTATCTAAATGGACGAAATAATAATTTAGATGATAATATAGCAAAAAAGTATTCAAGAGAATTAATGAATAAAGTAAGGGACAAATACAGTACAGAAATATGTGCTTCATTGAAAAAAAATAAAATAAGCTGTGGTGAAATAATAAATTTCACATATGATGCCTTAAATGATATACTAGAAAATCAAAAATAATCTTAAGAAATGAGCATTTCCTATTTAGGGGAGTGCTATTTTTTATTATATAAATAGTATCTTCTTTTAATATAATTTTTAAATCAATTTGATTATATTTTAGTCAATATAATTTAATATAGAAAATATTAATTGACAAGAAAAAATATACTATGCTAAATAAAAATAAATTATTTAATATATATAGAGTCGATATATTTATGTCTATAAGATTGCACAAACTAATAAAAAAATATATTAATTATAAAGAAATATATAAGAAAATAAAAGAATTAATGAATGTAATATAAAGTAAAAAAGTATAAAATTATAT